>NZ_JADJSO010000052.1:0-123346 GCF_016711665.1 Candidatus Villigracilis saccharophilus | reverse complement strand
CTGTATGGTCCCAATGAAACTGTCAGCATGATGTGAATTCAGTCGCTGGTGGCTGGGATCTGACCGTCGAAGAGCGATGACCGTCGGACGCCGCCGCCTGGATCTGTTCCGCACGTTCAATGCCCGCGAAGGACCCGGACGCAAGGATGACAAACTGCCAAAGAAATTCTTCAAGGCTTTGAGCGGAACTCGGTCCCACTCGCGGGTCTGGCTCTGACGCACGAGGAAGTTGATAACTCGCCATCGACCATTACAAGCTGTCAGGCTACACCTCCGACGGCGTGCGCCGACGCGCGAGACGTTGCAGCTAACGATATCGAGTGGGCGGCGGAATATCTTCCCGTGTGCGTTTCGGTGTCACGTATCATGTGTCACGGGCAAAGTGTCATGTAGAACGAGGTGATGGATGGCTTTGATCAGGAAGTTTGAAGACATTATTGCGGCAGGAAGCACGGAAACTTGTGGCAGACATTACAGATTCATACAGGAGCCCTCGCAAAAAGATTTCGGTCTTGCGTGACCAAATCCAACGCGCGGCTGTGTTCTGCCTATGACCAACATCGCCGAGGGCTTCTGATTGTGAATCAAAAGAATTCGCCCGTTTTAGGCATTGCGCGCCGTTCGACGTGGAAGTTCAATCCCCGCTTTTACGCCGTACTCTGATGTCGGGCATATAGACGAACCAATCCTTAAGACAGAATATCAACAAGCCGATAAGACCAGCGCCATCAATCGGTGGTCTCCAAACATTCCATCTCTCCTCACGACTGACCCTGAGCACGGGACCCTTAAAACGGCTAACATATCTTTTGCGAGTGACACTGGAAAACTTGACACATGAGCAATTTCAAGACTGATAACGCCCCAAGATGACTCCTGCTTGAGCTCGCATCTTCAACTTCGTCGCCGACCACGCTGGAAGGCGCGTATATTTATACGGACGACGGCAAAAACTGCCGACTTCACCAGCGGAATCGGCGTCACCAATACCGGGCCACTGCCACCGAAAGTTGTGGAGGCGATCCGCGAACAGGTTGGTTTATCTCGCACGCGCAGGCGAATATCGTCATCCATAAGCCGATGCTGCAATTGATCGAGGAACTGGCAAGATCGTCCCACCTGAAATGGATAGTTTCTACTTCGCCAATTCCGGAAGTGCAGAGGCGCTGGAGAACGCGGTCAAGATTGCAAGCGCGGCGCGACGGGCAGGCAGAAACATATTGTGTTCAATGGTTCCTTCCACGGGCGCACCGCGCAGACGATGGCACTGACCACTTCCAAGACTGGATATCGCACGGGTTTTGGTCCGCTGCCCGCGGGCATTTATGCATCGCCGTTTCCGTACGCGTTCCAACATGGGCATGAGTGAGGAACAGGTTACAGTATGCTTTAGAAAAACTTGAATATCTGCTGGCTCCCACAGACCGCGCCGAAAGATACCGCCGCGATCCTGATCGAATTTGGTGATGGGGGAAGGTGGATATATCGTGCCGCCGATATCCTTCATGAAGGGACTGCGTGAGATCTGCGACAGGCATGGAATATTATTGATCTTCGATGAAGTGCAGTCGGGCTTTTGGGCGGACGGGCAAGTGGTTTCGCGCTCGAACACTTTGGCGTGGTTCCCGGACATCATCGACCGCCGCGAAGGGCATTGCGTTTGGCATGCCTCCTGTCGGGCCGTTTTCAGCCGCACCGATATTATGCAAGAAACTTGATGTCGGTGATCGGCGGAAACCTACGGCGGAACGCGGTCGCCTGTGCGGGAGGCGTGGCAACCATCCGCGCGATACGAGACGAAAGATGCTGGAGAACGCCGCAGAAAAGGTATCCAGCCCGCGACCGGCTTGCGTAAATTCCAGAAGAAGGATCTCCGCAGATCGGCGATGCGCGGCAAGGTGCCGATGGTCGGCACGGAATTCATCATTGGTGGAAGCCAGGCGAAAGCCAAGCAGCTTGTCAAAGATGTGATCCATTCCGCCGAAGAAAAAGGATGCTGCTGCTTCGTGCGGACCTACGACAACACCTCCGTAAAGTTGGATCCCGCCGTAACGACAAGCGAACAGATCAATGACGGTTGAAGATCTTTGGCGAAGGTTAAAGGAAGCGGTGAAGTAAGGCGACCGCCTGGCCGGTGAAGAAAACCGGATATTCTTTTTGTTGAGTTGTTAAATTCAGGATCGTCAAGCCCGAAGATGTCAGCCGTGTCATGCTGCTGTTGATATTTTCAGCACCGAGTTTTTTGGCAAGACGGCTGATTTTCCCGGCGACAAGGGCGCAAAGTTATATTTGGCGATCATCCTGCCTTTTCTGAGCAGGGCTTTGTCAATGCGGTCAATATCGGTGTTGAAAGTGCAGATGACCTTGATGTTCTGTGAAAGTCACCGAAGAGTCCGGTCTGTTAATTGAAGAATGGTTGGAACGACCGACGCGTCCGAGGCGTGATCGCGCGAGACGATGGACCTTTTCAGCATCCTCGATGACCAGGACTGAATTCTTCTGCTGTGCAGCAGGAAGGTGATGGAGGACTATCTGAGGAGTTCTTAACAAAACTAATTGAATAAGATGAAGTCCTTGTCCTCAAACCGCAGATCGGATTTTTGATGTAGTTGGTCTTACACCAGTGTTTCCGGTCGCCGTGCAGCAGAATGATGCCGGGCCTTCCTTTCCATCGAACGCGAGATGAGCGCGTCGATCTCGACAAAATCATCGTTGTAAATCTGTTAATATTAACAGATTTGAAGTCGAGCGTGCTGGACATCCTCGGTATAAAAACGCCCTCGGCCGCCAGCAAGCACTTTGAACTTCGGGCGCTTTTCGTTGCCGAAATTGGAGCGAAGAACGTGGTTGGTTTCAAGGATCCACTTTTCAGAATCCAAGATCATCGTTGTATAAGAAGCACCCGGAACGGCCTTGAATTGGGACTGGAAATGGATCAGCATTTGCCCTATTCGCTTTTTAAACAATACTCATTGGCGTAATCACTGACTGGGCCGCGTCCTTCGAATCGTCGGTGAGCCGTGTGCACTTGAAAACGGCGGTTTGAAGGAATATTTTTCCGGGTCAATGTGGCGGAGGATGGATTCTATGGTTTCTTATTTCCTTCGGAGCAGGCAGGATGACCTTTTAACGCGGAAGGAAGAATGCTGAAACATACCGTGAAATAAGGAAATAATGAAAGGACGTTGTTCTGATTGAAGAGTCAAGCAAGGTTGAAAACATTGGTCTATCCATGGATTGCACTTCCTGTTGTGTTCGAAAAAATAGTTAACCCGACCCGCACCAGTGGAACGTTCTGACGATTTGGGCAAACCGCCCCTGTTTTGGTAAAGAGATCCTGGGACGCCGTGGAAAATATATTGTATTTGAATAAATCTCGAAACCGGCTTGGCGCACTAACTATACAGCCGTTCAAGACTTTTGGCAATACCGCCCGAGCGAAAATCATGGTATTTCCAAGGTCAGAAAATCTTTAACGCGAATGACGCGAAAAGGCGAATTATGCGAACAACCTTAAAATTGCAATCGTCAGCAGAGTTGAACATTCTTTAAAACCACTTTGAGGTACGAAGCTACTGAGAAAATAAAAGCGAAACTCCGCCCCTCACTGGGTCATGTAAACGCACAGGCGAGAATACCGCTCGCCTTCCCCGACCACCGGAAGATAGGTGAAAGACAAAACATGACGCCAAAATCAATTGGACTTGAAACAAACTCACGCTACTTCTCGAATTCAAGAACATCTCTTTCGTAAGAAAATCCATCCCAAGTCATTTGAACAGGTTGTATCAGCGCGCAAGTCACTTCACGGCGTCGTGCCGATGTTGTGGATGATCCAGTGGCTGGTTCGTTCCCGTGCTTTTGTTGGGGAAGCCAAAGGCGCGCACTTCACGGATGTGGACGGTCACGACTATATTGATTTTTGTCTCGGCGATACCGGCGCAATGACAGGCCACGCGCCAGAGGCGACGGTCAAAGCAATCACCGAACAGATACAGAAAGGCATCACGCTGATGCTGCCGTTTGAAGATGTCATTTGGGTCTATGAGGAAGTGAAGAGGCGTCCTGTTGCCGTACCGGCAGTTCGCCCTGACCGCGACCGACGCGAATCGTCGTGTATTACGCATGGTAAGCCCCATCACAGGCCGCCCCGAAAATTTTGGTGTTCAATTATTGTTATCACGGCTCGGTGGACGAAACTTTTATCACGATGGACGAAGAAGGCACGCCCATGTCGCGCCCCAATAACATGGGACCGCAAATTGATCCGCGCGAGACTTCCAAAGTGATCGAGTTCAATGATATTGGCGCGCTCGAAACTGCGCTTTCTCGCGTGAAGTTGCCGCTGTCCTCGCCGAGCCTGTCATGACCAATATCGGAATCATTCATCCGAACCCGGGTTATCACGATGCCTTGCGCGAATTGACCCGCAAGTACGGGACGTATCTCATCATTGACGAGACACACACGATCTGTGCCGGCCGCGGCGGATACAGCGCGGCGCACGGTCTTGAGCCTGATTTCCTGACCCTTGGCAAGCCCCTGGCTGGCGGAGTGCCGGCCGCGATCTACGGCTTCACGGAGGAAGTATCGCAAGCCTTTAGCGGAAACTTGCGGTGGAGGATTCGGATGTGGGAATCGGGGGCACGCTGGCCAGGCAATGCGCTGTCCATTGCGGCCATGAAAGCCACGCTGCAACATGTATTGACCGAGGGAATTTTATGCAAAGGCGATTGTTCTTCCGGGGAACAATTCACGGCCGGGGTCGAAGCGGTTATCAAGGAATTTGAATTGCCGTGGATCGTTAAGCAATTGGGCAACCGCTCCGAATATTGGTTCCGCCCAAGGCCGCCGAAGAATGGCGGGGAAGCGCACGCGGCGGTAGACCCCGAACTCGACCGTTATATGCATCTCTTTGCACTCAATCGCGGAATCCTGATGACGCCTTTCCATAATATGGCGTTGATCTCGCCTGACACCACGCAAGGCGATGTGGATCATCACACGAAGGTGTTCCGGGAAGCGGTACTGAGTTTGTTTTGATAGCCCTTGTTGAAGGTCGAAGGTCAAAGGTTGAAAGTCTGTGCAACGACATAAATGATTTGGAGAATACCATGGCTGAATATAAATCACAGATCTGGCGCATCAACGTGCGCGAGCAAACGCTTAAGCACGAACCCATTCCTGAAACCTGGCGGCGTCTTGGCGGGCGCGGACTGCTGGCGCGCATCCTGGTGGATGAAGTGGACGCGATGTGCGATCCGCTGGGGGCGGGGAATAAATTGATCTTCGCGCCCGGGCTTTTGGTGGGGCATATGCTTTCCTCGACCGATAGGATTTCCATCGGCGGAAAGTCTCCGCTGACAGGCGGTGTCAAGGAAGCCAATGCCGGCGGGCGGACCGGGTATCACATGGCGTTTATGGGAATCCATGCGCTCATTATTGAAGATTTGCCAAAGGATGATGGCTATTGGGTTTTGCATCTGTCATTGAACGGCGCGAAATGGGAAAAGGCTGACTACATAACCGGTTTGGGTGTTTACGATACCGCGCCGAAATTACTTGAAAAATACGGCGATAAGGTTGCGATCGCGTTGATCGGTCCCGGCGGTGAGATGCGGATGAAGTCGGCGGGGATCCAGAATATTGATAAGGATAGAATCCCATCCCGTATTGGCGCGGCGACTCGGCGCGGTGATGGGCTCGAAGGGATTGAAGGCGATCGTGTTCGATCAGGCCGGTGGGCAGAAACCTGCCATCGCGAATCCAGAAGCGTTTAAGGTTGCGCAGAAGGATTACACGACCTCGGTCATGAATCATCCGCAGTCGGTCACGTATCGTGATTACGGCACGGCCGCCATGGCGCAGATGACCCAGCGCTTTGCGGCATTAACTGTCCGTAATTTTTCACGCGGCACATTTGATAATGTGGAAAATATTAGCGGCGAGACTTTGCGCGAGTTCACGTTGACACGCGGCAAGCCGTCTGATCCAGCCCATGCCTGCATGGCGGGCTGTACGATCAAGTGCTCGAATGTCTTCGGCGGGGAGGACGGCAAGATCATCGTCTCGCCGTTGGAGTATGAAACCATTGGCTTGATGGGCACGAATATTGATATTGATTCTTTGGATTCGATCGGCCGATTGAACTGGCATGTCAACGACCTGGGACTGGACTCGATCGAGATCGGCGGGTCGCTGGGTGTGGCTGCCGAGGCGGGACTGATGCGCTGGGGCAGTGAGGAAGACGCGCAGAAGTTGATCGATGAAATCCGCGCAGGCACGGAGCTTGGTCATGTGCTTGGCGACGGCGCGGTGAGCGTTGGAAAAAAATATAATATCGAGCGCGTGCCGGCGGTGAAGGGACAGACCATGTCTGCTTACGAGCCGCGCTCGATCAAAGGAACGGGCGTGACGTTTGCGACCACGCCACAGGGCGCGGATCACACCTGCGGATTAACGATCCGCGCGCAGGTCAATCACCTTGACCCGACGCAGCAAAAAGATGCGTCATTGAATGCCCAGTTGAACATGGCTGGCTATGACACCATCGGCGCGTGCATCTTTGCGGGTTTTGGGTATGCGGCCACTCCTGATGGTGTGGTGAAACGCCTGCTCAAGGCGCGTTATGGCTGGGACGATCTGCCTGATAATATTTTACAGGCACTTGGGAAGGAAACCATTAAGTTGGAACGCGAGTTTAACAAGCGCGCAGGCTTCACCGCCAAAGACGACCGCCTGCCGGAGTGGATGACCAAGGAAGCCATCCCTGAAAACGGATCCGTGTTTGATGTGAGCACGGAAGTGCTTGATCATATTTTTGACGGGATTGAGTAATAAAAAAACTCCAAGTTCTTCATAGACTTGGAGTTTTTGTTTTATTTCTTGATCGTAATCGTGATTTCAGGATAAGAGGCTGAAGGTCCGTCCAGCAGGGTTTGGTCAATCCCTTTTAGATGCTGATCGAAAAATGCCAAAACGTAGGTTGAAATAACCAGAGTGATCCTTGCGGGAGTGGTATCACCTGCATTCAAGGTGACGCTTTCGCCGCCGATGGAAATATATGGAGCTAAAAACATTGCGTCTGACTGGAAGGATTGATGAGTTGTGCCTGCAATATTGATGAAATAATAAGGGAAGCTCCCGCTTAAATAGGCTGCGGTCAAGGCATTGTTCTTGCTGATTTCTTCCAACTCTTGGGCGCTGGCGTCTATGTTGGATGCGGTCATATACAGTACTGGTTGAGAAAGGGATTTTGAATCTTTGGGGATGACCAGAAAAATATCGCTATCCAATACGGCAACTGCGTCAATTCGTTTGTCTAACTGTGCCAACCGGACTGATGATGCTCCGCCAAAGGAATGACCAAACACTCCGACTTTCTCCATGTCTAAAGTGTCGGCCAAAATGGGATTATCCTGGTTGATTTTTTCCAACTGGCTGAGCGCAAAGATCATATCCTTGGCGCGGTTGTCTTTCATCTTATCCATAATCTCTTGCATGGCGGTTTCGCCGCCACTCATGGCTTTTTTGCAAGATGTTTCGTGTTGGCACCATTCTGCCATTTGATTGCTGGTAAGAATCCGTCCGTCAGGCAGGGGAATTACCGGGGTGTCAAACGGTTCTGGAATGGCGACCACAATGTAACCAAAACTGCTGATCTGCTCAAGCAGGGCTGAATAAAACAACGGCTGCTCGCCGCCGCCCGGTGAAAAAAGCAGGACGGGAAATTTGCCTGCGGAATGGTTTGCGGCTGCGTTCCAATACGCGTTTGAGTGGATGTGATCGAGGGCTCCAGCGGATTCCTTGGTAAGAGAGTAATCGGTATAGGCTGTGTTTAGCGCTTCCTCTGCATAGGGAGCGGGCGTTGCGCCTGCTGCCGGGTCTGCGGGATAAAAAATGGTAACCACCCATTCGCGCGGAGCGGTTAAGCCTGGCAAGGCTGGGCGATCTTTCTCGATCAGGTAGACCGTAGTTTTTCCAACTTTGAATTGTCCGTTCAATTTTGGAAGGATGAGTTCCTCATGCAGGGCAATATTTATTTTTGGACTCGAAGGAAGTAACTTTGGGAGGACTAGAATGGATGTGATGGTTAGTATTAAGATTGCAGCGGCAGGCAGGGCGAATTTCCGGTTTCGAAGGTATTTCATTAAGAGTCTCCCGTAAACGTATCGACATATTGTTGTTAGTTTACGGGAGGGAAACAATTGAGTTGCATAAACTCTCGAAGTTTATGTAAATAGATGGTTAACGTTGTGACATTACTGTCTTTTCATTCGATATTGATAGATCATCAACCCTGCCGCGCCAAACAAAATGGAGGTGATGATGCCTTCGTTGGTGGGGGTGAAGATGGGCGCCATTGGCCCGTTGACTTTAATAAAACCATTGATAAGAAGCGGCAGGCTTAGCGCATTGATGACATTATGCAGAACGAAGACAGGCCAGACAGATCTGCTTACCAGACGCAGTTCACCGAACAGGATCGCGGTGGGGAACAAGACAAGTAATCCGATGGCGAGAAAGACGGGGATGCTGGTGGTAATGGATGATGTCAATATACTGCGATCGAGGAAGTAATAATAGTACGGCAAATGCCATGACCACCACAGAATGCCGACGATCAAATGATTCAAGATCGGGTGGACTTTGGCTGCATCGAGCCGCGGGGTCAGATATCCGCGCCAGGCAAATTCTTCGAAGATGTTTTTCATGAGCGAGCCGACGAACATCACGCCAGCCGCAGACCAGTACGCGCCGAAGCCCTGCGCGGCGAACCCGTCCGCGTTGACAATGCCGAAAAGCGCACCCAGACCAAAGGTCAACAGGGCCGCGAGCGGATAGACCAGGATCCCTGCCAGATACCACTTCCAGCCTGAGAGGAGATTCAACCCAAAGCCGGAGTCCTTCCAGCCATCCCCGCCAAAAGCGCGCAGGAAGAGCCCGGAGAGCGCGGGGGAGGTAAGCCAGACGAGCGCGCCCAGGCTTTGCATGGGCGGCTGGGTATTGCCCGTGACCGTGTTGAGCCAGATCCCGAGCCAGCCGCCTGCCACAGTGAAGAGTGCGACAATAATGATATTACGAATATTTCTGTTCATGATTTTAGTTCCTATTTTGATGTTGTAGTTTTTTGTTTCAACGCGTTCGATGGCAGAGCGCAGCCAGGCGGCTTCAGATTTGGCGCTGAGGTATCCTATTTCGAGGGTGAGCAGGCTGAAAAATATCAGGCGCGGGTCGGTGACCCTGGCGGGCGTGCTTTGGCTCATTTGATAGACGGCTTCATATACAGCCAGCCGTTCTTCGGTCTCTTTGAGTTTGGCGCGCATCAGGTTGAGGACTTCCTCATCGCTGAGCTTTCCGCCGAAATAGACTTGAATGAGGAAGGGCTCGCGGGTATCGTGTTCGGGCAGGGGGGCGCATAGCCATTGATGCAGTTCGGCGCTGCCGGCTGGCGTGATATTGTAGATCTTCATATCGAGGCGTTCTTCCCGTTCGATGACCTGTTTTTGAACAAGTCCGTGTTCGTCGAGTTCCGCCAGGGTGCGGTAGATCTGGCTTTGGTTGGCAGGCCAGAAGTGCTGAATGGAGCGGTCGAAGGCTTTTTTGAGATCGTAGCCCGAGAATGGGGCGACGGAGAGGAAGCCAAGGATGGCGTGTTTGAGAGACATGGGTTTCCTTTTCTAGAAATAAATATTGTACTTATACTATAGTACTAGTATTATAGTGTAAGTTTACTAGATGTCAATGGCTGTTTTTTTTTGTTTCATGGCTATTCCAAGGTCAGGAAAAACCTTAACGCAATACCGCGAAAAGGCGAATGCCGCGAATTTCAAATGAGTTATTCGTGTATTCGATAATTTGCTGAATTCGCGTTCCCAACACGCCACTAAAAAAGAAACTTGTCAAGCTACCTTGAGAAAACCTTATTTTAGGATATTCCCGTGAAAGCCTCAACGATCCGCCACCTTTCGATTTTACAAGCAGGTTCGCGTCTGTTTGGCCTGAAAATTTGCCGGTCTGACAGTAAAATATACTCAACCATTTGGCGGGGTAGGACACCACTTGATTGTGGAGTCTTAAGAACAGCCACTTTTTAACTGTGGGGCTGTCATTAGCGGTAGTTTTACTTTTATAGGAGATTGATATGCAACGCGATCACTTCCGTGTCCAAAAAATATTTTCAGGCTTTTTTGCTTGTGTAGTCCTGCTTTTGCAACCAGCGCTCTCGATGGATGCTGCCGCAAAAAATATGCAAGTAGAGAGCCTGGGCGGCGGGGTTGACAGGCAACCCATAAACGACGGGCGGGATATGCTACATACATCCGCGGCGCGTTTTGCCGTGATCGGAGATTTTGGCCAGGCCGGCCAGCCCGAGGCAGATGTGGCCGCGCTGGTTAATAGCTGGAACCCGCAATTCATTCTTACCACCGGCGATAATAATTATGCGGTTGGCGGGGCGGCAACCATTGACACAAATATTGGGCAGTATTACCACCAGTATATCCAGCCTTATGGCGGGGCCTATGGGGCAGGCGCGTCTTCGAACAATTTTTATCCCAGCCTTGGAAACCACGACTGGCTGACCAGGGCCGCGGGGCTGCCCCAGCCGTATCTTGACTATTTTTCATTGCCAGGGAATGAACGGTATTATGACTTTATGCGGGGGCCGCTGCATTTTTTTGTGCTGGATAGCGACCCGCATGAACCGGACGGAATTAGTCAAACGTCCGCCCAGGCTGTCTGGTTAAGAAACGGCTTGCTGGCCTCTTCCTCCGCCTGGAATATCGTTTTGCTGCACCACGCGCCGTTTTCATCGGCACTGCACGGATCGAATGCGGAACTGCAGTGGCCTTTTGAAGCCTGGGGCGCGGACGCGGTTCTGGCGGGACATGACCATACCTATGAACGGATCATCAGGGATACTATTCCTTACTTTGTAAATGGACTGGGCGGACATTCCATATATAACTTTGGCGCGCCTGTCACAGGCAGTCAGCTGCGTTATAACGGCAATTATGGCGCGATGCTGGTGGACGCCACCCCGATACGTTTAAATTTTCAATTCATCACCCGCGCGGGCGTGGTGGTGGATCAATACACCATAACCAAAAGCGTGTCGCCGATCACCCCGTCAAATATTACATTTCAAGAAACGGCCTCGGGTCTGATCAAGCCTGTTTTTATTACGCACGCGGGTGACGGTTCCGGGCGGTTGTTTGTTGTTGAGCAGCAGGGGCGCATTCGCATCATAAAAAATGGGGCATTACAGGCCACGCCTTTTCTTGATATTCAATCCAGGATCAAAGCCACAGGCGGCGAGCAGGGATTGCTGGCGCTGGCCTTCCATCCAGCGTATGGCACGAACGGAATATTTTTTGCGGCGTATACCGCGCCAAGAAGCGGAGATGCCGCAGGCTCGGACCTGGTGCTGGAAAAATTCTCGGTATCTGCCAATAACCCCGACCAGGCAGACCCCAATAGCGGTGTCACCCTGCTGACGATCGGCCACCCTGTCAACTCGAATCACAATGGCGGGAACCTGGCGTTCGGCGCAGACGGCTATTTATACTGGTCAACAGGCGACGGCGGCAGCGGGGGCGACCCTTCCAATAACGCCCAGCAGCTCAACAACCTGCTCGGCAAGATCCTGCGCATTGATGTGGATTCCGGTCCGGCTTATGGAATTCCAGCCGATAATCCCTTTGTTGCGAGTATCGACCCCAACCTGAAAAAAGAGATCTGGGCCTATGGTCTGCGAAACCCATGGCGCTTTTCGTTCGACGCGTTGACACATGATCTATACGTCGGCGACGTCGGTCAGTCCGTCAGGGAAGAGGTTAATTTTCAACCCGCAGGCAGCGCCGGCGGCGAGAACTATGGCTGGCGGGTCATGGAAGGCAGCTTATGCTATAACCCGTCGGTTGGATGCGATCAAAGCGGAAAGGTCCTGCCGGTGGCCGAATACGACCACACGCTGGGCTGTTCGATCACAGGCGGGTACGTTTATCGCGGGTCGAATTTCCCGGCGCTTGGCGGTTATTATTTTTATGGCGATTTTTGCAGCGGCAGGCTTTTTAGTTTGTATCAGGATGCCGCGCTTGGGTGGACCTCCGTTCAACTGCTGGATACGCCTTATTCCATATCAACCTTTGGGGAGGATGAACAGGGAGAGTTGTACCTGGCGGATTACGCGAGCGGGAAAATCCATAATATCCAATATCGCGAACCGGGTCTGGATACGAGCGGAGTATTCCGTCCGGGCAATGGGCTGTTGTATTTGAAGAACACCAATACGAGCGGCTTTGCGGATGTTGCCATCAATTATGGGCTGGGCGGGGACTATCCCATCGCGGGTGATTGGGACGGGAACGGCACCGCCACCATCGGCGTGTATCGCAACGGGTCGTTCTATCTGCGCAACTCCAACACGGTCGGCTTTGCTGACATTGTGTTTGCATTCGGCGCGCCCGGCGACCAGCCTGTGGCCGGAGATTGGAACGGAGACGGCGTTGATACGATCGGTGTCTATCGCAACGGCCAATTCTTATTACGCAACACCAATTCCAGCGGCGCGGCAGACACGAGCTTTTATCTCGGCAACCCGGGTGATGTCGGCATTGCTGGCGATTGGAACGGCGATGGTTCTGATACGACGGGAGTGTTCCGCCCAGGCAATGGTGTGATCTTCCTGAAGAACCTGAACACCAGCGGCTTTGCGGATGTGGCTCTGAACTATGGGTTGGCGGGTGACCAGCCGGTGATCGGTGATTGGAACAACGACGGCATTGATACGATCGGTGTGTACCGCAATGCCCAGTTCCTGCTGCGTAACAGCAATACGATCGGCTTTGCGGATATCGTGTTCGCGTTGGGCAACCCCGGCGATATGCCGATCGCGGGCAATTGGGATGGCATTCCGTAAAAAATATTTTGGTGTATATCAGCGGGGAAGCAACCCCATGTGAATAGTTAAATGGCGAGGCCGCAAAGAATCCATGTGCGGCTTCGTTTTCATATTACGGTTTTCTCAAAGTAGCTTGACGAGTTTCTTTTTTAGTGGCGTGTTGGGAACGCGAATTCAGCGAATTAGCGAATGGCACGAATAATTCTTTTGAAATTCGCGGAATTGATACATTCGTGAAATTCGCATTCATGGTTTCTGTACTTTGAGAAAGCCCTGGTTTTCATATAGATTGCCCTGGTCAGCAGGCGGAAAAGAATTAACTCAAAAACCATCCTTTTTTTATCTTATCTGTGGCATATTGCATATATAATAAAACCTTATTTTCCATACTTGTCTCTGGCGAGCCCTGGCGCGGTAACAGCGCGGGTGTGCTGCATGAAAGATCGAACCAGACTCAAGTAATCCATAATCAAAAAAGGATAATATTATGCTCATCAAACGCGCTCGAATTATTTCCATCCTGGCAGTGATCTTGATGATGATCCTGCCTTTCATGCCGGCCGCGACGTCGGCTTCCGCTCTGCAGCAGGGTGTGCAGATTTCCCATCATCCCTTAACGGGCATGGTAAATTTTATGGGCGCGCCGTCAACCGGACGCGCCATCCACGCGGCGACAGGCCTGGCAAAAAATGCCACGGCAGAAGATGCCGCGCGCGCATTCCTGGCCGTGCAGGGCGGCGGATTTGGGATTGTTGACGCGAAAAATAATTTAAAGGTACTGCGCGAAACCAGGGCGGATAACGGCAATAACACCGTTCGTTTCCAGCAGACGTATAAGGGCATACCCGTGCTGGCAGGCGAAATGATCGTCCACATGGACTCGGGCAAAAATGTGCTCTCCGCCAGCGGCGAGATGCTTCCCAATATTCAACTGGATATTAATCCACTGATCGATAAAGCCGCAGCCATTCAATCGGCCCTGGCAGTGACCGCCAGGGAGAACGGAGTCAGCGTGGATGCTTTGCAGGCCAGCACTCCCGAATTGTGGATCTATAACCCGGCTTTGCTGACCCCCTACACAGGACAGACGGTTCTCGGCTGGCGCATGGAAGTGACCCCCAAAACAGAATTGCTCCCGGTCCGTCAACTGGTTTTGGTGGAAGCCAAACGCGGCGGCATCGCGCTCTCCTTCAACCAGATCGATTATGCCAAGAACCGCTTAACTTATGATACTGGCGGCACAAGTGTTCTTCCCGGAACACTTGTGTGTAATGAATCCAACCCAACCTGTTCAGGCGGATCGGCAGACGCGATCAATGCGCATGTGTTCGCCGGGCAGACCTATGACGCTTACCTGAACAACCACGGCCGCGACAGCATTGACGGGGCTGGGATGGCGCTTATCTCCACGGTCAATTACGATGATGTTCCAGGCGGGGCAACGTATCAAAACGCTTTTTGGAATGGCACGCAGATGGTGTATGGCGCGGGCTTCTCGAGCGCGGACGATGTCGTGGCGCATGAACTGACGCACGGCGTGACCGAATACGAATCCAATCTCTTCTATTATTACCAGTCGGGCGCGATCAACGAGTCCTTCTCAGACGTGTGGGGCGAATTCGTGGACTTGAGCAACGGCATGGGCACAGATACCGCCGCCACCCGCTGGCAAATGGGCGAAGACCTGACTTCCTTTGGCGTCATCCGCGATATGGAAGACCCCACCCTCTTTGGCGACCCCGACAAGATGACCAGCGTAAATTACTATACATTGACCGCCGATAACGGCGGCGTTCATTCAAACAGCGGAATCAACAACAAGGCTGTTTTCTTAATGGTGGACGGCGGGACGTTCAACGGACGCACCGTGACGGGACTTAACCTTGTCAAGGTCGCTAAAATTTATTACTACGCCCAAACCAACCTGCTTAATTCAGGCTCAGATTATTTAGACCTGTATAACGCCCTGCAATCTGCCTGCGCCGCGATCACCGGTACCTCCGGGATCACATCCGCCGATTGTCAGGAAGTGCTCGACGCGATCAACGCGGTCGAGATGAACCTCCAGCCTGTGGCAGGATTCAACACGGAGATGGCCGCTTGCGATGTTCCCGGACAATTCCCTGTCAATCGCTTCTATGACAACCTGGAAAATGGTACCGGCAACTGGGTCAGCGGTGCCACGACAGGCACAGACCGCTGGACCTATGATTCGCCCTACGGCCCATTTGCACACTCAGGGAATCACTTCCTTTATGGCGATGATTATCCTGCTGCCGCTACAGACAGCTACGTGCGCATGGCAAACAGCATTACGGTGCCAACGAATGGAAAACTGCTCTTTCATCATGCCTATGAATTCGAATTTCTTTTTGATGGCGGGGTGCTTGAATACAGTACCAACGCAGGCGGTACCTGGACGGATGCCGGTTCCTTGATGGAAGGCAATGGCTATGACAACACCCTTTTTGCGGGTACCAACCCACTTGGATCCCGTCAGACATTTACCGGCGCCAGCCACGGCTATATATCCACGCGTGTCAACCTCAGTTCACTGGCCGGGCAAAATGTCATGTTCCGCTTCCGCATGGGGCTGGATGACTTTCCCTTCAGCTATATCTGGGGCTGGTGGATCGATGATGTGCAGATCTATCAGTGCGCATCTCCGCTGGCAAATGGCGGCGACACGACCGGGGTCTTCCGTCCGAGCAACGGGCTTTTGTACCTGAAGAATCAAAACACCTCAGGCTTTGCCGACATCGCGATCAATTACGGCCTTGCGGGAGATTACCCCGTGGCTGGCGACTGGGACGGCAATGGAACGGAGACCATTGGTATCTACCGCGGCGGGTCCTTCTACCTGCGCAACTCCAATACGCTTGGCTTTGCCGATCTGGTAATCGCCTTCGGATTACCCGGTGACCAGCCGGTGGTCGGGGATTGGAACGGAGACGGTATTGACTCCATCGGCATCTTTAGACCATCAACCGGACAATTCCAATTACGGAATCTTAACACGGCCGGGCCGGCAGATATGGTTTTTTATTTGGGGAATGTGGGCGATGTGGGCATTGCCGGAGATTGGAACGGCGACGGCTCTGACACCACCGGCGTCTTCCGTCCGAGCAACGGCATCATCTTCCTGAAGAATGCCAACACAACAGGTTTCGCAGATGTGGCGCTGAATTATGGACTGGCGGGTGACCTGCCCGTCACCGGCGACTGGAACAACGACGGCATAGATACCATTGGCGTGTATCGCAACGCCCAGTTCTACCTGCGCAATTCAAATACCATCGGCTTTGCGGATATCGTCTTTGCGCTGGGGATTCCCGGCGACATGCCGATCGCAGGCAATTGGGATGGGCTGCCGTAACCTGGCCTGATCATCATTTCATAACCATTAATAAACATGGCTATGCTTCGTCAGGAGCATAGCCATGTTCTTTCCGTCGCGCATCCTTCATTGCGGAGAATCTGTATTTTTTTTTCAACGGCTGCCGCTTCTGAGATCAAGCCAGCTTAACTCGCCTGGCATTAACCGAAGCTTGCTCGCTTCCATATTTTCTTTGAATTTATTAATGCTGCTCGAACCCACTTCGGCAAAGATATTCATGGGCTGGTTCATTACATAAGCCAGCGCGATCTGCGCACCGCTGACGCCCTTCTCAATTCCCAATTGTTCAGCCCGCTCGAGTCGTTGGAAATTTGCTTCGTTCGCATAGGTCTGCACGCAGACACGATCCCATTCCCGTTCGCCAAATGTGTGCAGGTTATCGCGGCGGAAGCGGCCGGAGAAAAATCCACTGGCCAGCGGCGACCAGGCCAGGAGCGGCATTTGAGTTTGTTCGTACCAGGCGCGCGCATCACGCCCGTCCGTTCCGCTGATGCTGAGGCAGAGCGGCCACGGCTCAGCGAGCGACTCTGCCAGGCTGAATTGAGGGCTGCCGGCCGAGAAAGTTCCCAGTCCATTTGCGCGGGCAAAGTCGTTGGCTGATCTGATCCGTTCGTGCGACCAGTTGGACGCGCCAAATGAATTTATGCGCCCGGCCTGTTGATGTTCATTCAAAACCTGCATGATCGACTCGCAGGATACAGCGGGGTCGTCACGGTGGAGCAGGTACAGATCGATATGGTCAGTTCTCAGGCGGGCGAGCGAATCAAATAGATCGGAAGAAATATCAAAAGGGGTCAGACGGCGGCGGTCCTCAGAGTGGGCCCCGCCCTTGGTGATGATGACGACCTGCTCACGAATGCCGCGGGCCTGCATCCATTTCCCGATGATGCGTTCACTGTTCCCGCCGCTGTAAACGTGGGCTGTGTCGATCGTGTTCCCGCCCAACTCGAAAACCTGATCCAACAAGGCAAAACTTTCCGACTCGTTCAGGCTGCTGCCGATCATCGTCGAACCTTGTATCACGCGCGCGACAGGTTTATTTACCCCGTGAATAGTTCCGTAGATCATAGCGCCTCCAAAAGGGTGAATGGACCGCAAGTCTTGAGCAAACGACCCTTCATTTTTTCGCGGTTTCCTGCACGCCCCAAAAATCAAAAACCCTGGAAAATACCTGTGTATCGAAGAATGCGGCTGACGCTGTTCCAATGCCATACATGAAATAATCAAGCGGGTCGAAGGTGGCTCCTAAAAGCGGTATGCCCGCGTACTGGCAGGTCTCGGCGATGGCAGGGAGCAGGAACGCGGCCGTTAATTTTATTCCCCAGCGCCTGAAGACAGGCATTTGCAGCTCTGCCGCGCACAATAAAAAATACGCCCCAAACGGCATCGTAATATCGGAAAAGTATCCGGAATAGAAGTTGAATAATTCTCCCTGCAGATAACTTCCGATCGGTAAAATGTGAATTGCCGCGATGAATAACATGATGAAAAGAACAATCGCCCGGCGTTTTAGTCCGCTCATGATGACCTTTAATCAAAAAAGCATGACAAGGTAAAACTTTGCATGCTTTTTAAAATTCATTCTTTGATCTTTACGAAAAAACCACCGCTATCTTTTTCGTGAATTTCAAATTGATCCTTGAACTTCATCATCATTTTAGAAAGCTGTTTGTGGCCATAGGTGCGCGGATCAAAACCGGGGTCCAGTTGATAGAGCGCGTTGCCCATGTTCGCAAGTGACGCCCATCCATCCTGCTGGACAGCCATTTCAAATGCCTGGGTGAGCAAAGGCACGGGATCAACTTCCTCTTTTTCATCCTTGACCTTTTTTGCGCCGTCTTTTGGCTTGCGCGGCTGGATGGCCGCCTTTTTTTCCGTGACCAGATTCTCGGTATAAACGAATACATCGCAGGCGTTGACAAAGGGCTTGGGGGTCTTCTTTTCACCAATGCCCATCACAAAGATGCCGGTCTCTCGTATGCGGGTAGCCAATCTGGTGTAATCGCTGTCCGAAGAAACAAGACAAAAGCCGTCAACGACCCTGGCGTGCAGAATGTCCATGGCGTCAATGATCATGGCGCTGTCGGTGGCATTCTTGCCGATCGTGTAACGGAATTGTTGAATGGGTTGGAAGGCGTGAAAGTTCAAGGTGTCCTTCCATGAATTCATGCTGGCGGTTGTCCAGTCGCCGTAGATACGGCGGACGGTGACCTGCCCGTAGCGTCCCGATTCCACCAGCATCTGGGCAAGCAGGCCTGCCTGGGCGTTGTCGCCATCAATGAGCATGGCGATCTTGTTGCGTGCGAGAGATTTCATCTGTTCATCTGTCATGATGTTTATTATACCTTTAGCGCCCCGCGGTTTTGAATTATTATCTCGAACAATTGGGCGGGTTGAATGGAATCGAGTATACTCCCGTTGCGTAAATTATTTTTGAAATATTATTTCAGGAGAAACTCTTTCATGGATACCGATCCCGTCTGCAAAATGGAAGTTGATCCCGCCACCGCCCAGTGGAAATCCGAATACAACGGCAGGACATATTATTTTTGTTCCCCCGGCTGTAAGCTCTCGTTCGAAAAGGAACCGGAAAAATACGCCGTTCAAGAGATCTGATTTTTTGGTCAATCTTTAATTTATAGACGGAGGGAGAGTTTATTTGATTCTCTCCTTACCCGCGCGTGTTCCATAGTACGAAAAGGCAGTGTATTTTCTCACTGCCTTTTCGTTATGGGGTCAGGGTTGAATTGGTTTTATGATCCCAACATCGGAGGGCGCACCGCCGAACAGGCCGATATCTGTGCAGGAAGGTTTATCCGCGCGCAATAGCAAGATGTCATTGGATGTGGTGTCCACCTGAATGAGCGTGTTCTGCTTATAGGCCGAGTCAACGGTTAACTTTAGTGTCACCTGGTTTTGAGCCGGCAGGTTCTCAACGCATACCTGCTTATCGGGATGTTCGCGATCCTCATCAATTGCGCGGAGTAGCGAGCAGGTATTTGGCAGGTCAATTGTGCCGTTATTTTTTACGGTAACGTAGGCGTTGGTCACTTCTCCCATACCATGAGTTATGTCTAAGCTTGTGTTGCAGCCAAGGATGTCCACTACAACGGATAGCAGCGGCGCAGGAGTTGGAGTGCCTGATGCAGTGACCGACGGCGCGGGCGTAAATGTCGGCGACGGGGTCTGTGTTTCTGAAGGGGCGGCAGTGAGCGGGGTGGTGACGGCAGAATCTGGCGTGGGCGATTCTGTAATGATGGTTGGAAAAACAGGCGGCAGCAGAATTAACGGCGTGGCGGTGACCACGCCTGGCGTACGCGTGGGGATCGGCGTCCACACGGGGAATGGCTGCGGCGGCGCCCCCCATGTATCACAGGCTGAAATTAAAATTGCGCACACAAGCAAAGGGAATACAACCTTCTTCATAAGGTTATTATACCTTCCCGCTCCATGGATGCTTGTTTGTATTTTTGATTAAGTCTTTGAGGTTTTTTCCTGCAATTCCTTCCAGCCCGGTTCGACCAGGATCGAACCATCCGGGAAGATGATGGTCGGCACGCTTCGGTATCCATTGTTCACATTCATCACAAATTCAGTTGCCTGTTCGTTTCCTTCAAGCCCAACCCGCAGGTACTCAATATGATTGGCTTCAAAGAAGGCCTTTGCGCGATGGCAGTCAGAACAGTATTCGGTCGCATACATCACGATCTGTGATGGCGTGCGGGTGTAAAGATCGGTCAAGATATATTCCTCCAATTGCGGGGTTCCATTCGTACAAGGTTTACTTACATGGGTTTGATGAAAAAAAGTTCCCACCATCAGTACTATATACAATCAAACTGGAAGGCTATAAACTAATGGGCTGTCAGGTGTTTTTTCCCGCTATCAAGGACGGATATGGACCTGAAATTCTTACGATAGACACGACCAGCCCGCGAGAGTATTTCTTTATTTCCATATTATTTCGTGTAATTCACATTATGTTCTTCCGCCTTGGGCATTGCCATGAACAGCTTGTATAATACCAGCATGCTGGACGTTGTTACATGTTAAAATATATCCCATTATATAATCGTTTTAAGATTTATAATAAAAAAATAATTTCTGTGAAAGAAATAAGCCGGCCAAGGTGGATCAGTGACAAATCTTAAGAAGTCGTTGTCTTGGAATATTTTCTATTTACTCTTTATATTGGTGCTTGGCCAATTGGACCGTTCAAATACGCCGATCATTAATTTTGCGGCGTATTTTTACCTGACCGCGATCGTGATCGTACCGATCATGATCTTTGTGCCGTCCCTGCATAAAATTTCAGTCGTTGTTCCGATGACTTTCTGGGGGGCGATATATTTTGCCCTTTTTAGGATTACCGAACGGGCCAATACCGGCTCTACAAATGTAGAGGTGATCATTCTTGAACTGGTATTGCTGGAAGCGGGTGTATGGCTTTCATATCAACTGGCTGTTGTGATCGAAGGTTCCCAATCCTTGATGGATCTGCTTGCGCAGGGCACATTTCCATACCAGGCGCTCGAACTTGATGATGCCATGGATCAAATAAAAAATGAATTCGCGAGGAGCAGGCGTTTTCATCATCCATTAGCTGTTGTGGTTGTGCATGCCTTCAATAAAGATGAAGAGGCGGCGCGCGAGATGTTGAAAAGTTTGCAGCGTGACATGCTCACGCGTCTTTCCAGCGCCCGTATCGGGCAGGCGGTCGGAGAGGCGATTCGCCAGACCGACATTCTTATAAAAGATCGTTTTGGAAAATATGTGGTGCTTTGCGCGGAAACCGATTTGGAAGGCGCGCGACTTCTGGCGGGACGGATCGCCAGGGTGGTTGAAGAGAGGACGGGGCTTCAGGTGAATTACGGCTGCGCCTCATTTCCAGATGAAGCATTGACCTTTGACGATCTGCTCGACATGGCGCGCAATCGTTCCAGGACAAGTTCTTTGCACAATGATCTGATCGAAACAGACGTGCGTAGTGTTAAGTGATAATTGCGATGTTTAACTCTGCTGATAAAAATTCATGGATCGACTCCTTTGACCCGAAGAAGCGAGTCTTCACCGGGCGCTCTTATTTATTGGCTAAAAGGATCCTTGACCTCACACTGGTGTTCTTTAGCGCGCCCTTCTGGCTGCCGGTGCTTTTGATTATCCAGCTGGTCATTGCCCTGACATCACCGGGAGCGCCGGCGGTATTCACGCAGTTGCGTACCGGGATGGGCGGTCGTCGTTTTCGTATGTACAAATTTCGTTCCATGGTTCCAAACGCCGAGGAGTTGAAGGCAAGCTACGCACATTTGAACGAGCTTCAGTGGCCGGATTTCAAGATCACTAACGATCCGCGAATCACAAAAGTTGGGAGTATTCTACGCAAGACCAGTCTGGATGAATTACCACAGCTGGTTAATGTAATAAAGGGAGAGATGAGTCTGGTCGGGCCGCGTCCGACCTCGTTTGGTTCAGAAACCTATAAGTTATGGCATACCGAGCGGTTGGATGTCATGCCAGGCATGACCGGCCTATGGCAAATTATTGGGCGCGCCCAGCTTGAGTTTGACGATCGCCTGCGCCTGGACATCGCATACATCGAAAGAGCCGGTATCTGGTTCGATATAAATATTCTTATCCGCACGGTATTGGCTGTGTTTACCCAGAGAGGTGCCCATTGAATCTTTCAAGCGCCTGATCAGCCGTCTAGACAGGATTATTAAATGTTCGCCGTTGCACAGGGTTGTTTTAAAAGCCTGTTTTGAATTTGCGCCCGCAGCGATTGGCTTATGTTCAACGATGTCACGAATTTTTGTGATAAAATTTAATAAAATATCTAATATTATCGGAAAGGTAAACTATGGAAATTAATTTATATTTACGCACGCTTCGACGTGGCTGGTGGATCATCCTGATGACCATCTTAATCGCCACTAATGTATCGTTGATAACGTCTTATTTCACACCCCCGGCTTATCAAACCAATTCCCGTTTTATTGTGGCTCCGAACGCCGGGAGTTTTACAAGCAGTTGGGATGTTGTTTCCAGCCTGGACACTTTGGACCGACGCTCTATCATTAACACGTATAGGGAATTGTTGGCCAGTCCATCGGTGTACAACCAGAATCTTGAAATTCAGAAAATAGATCCTGCGGTCCTTGCCAAATACGATATCTCTGTAACTGTGGTGCCTGATACGAATATCCTGCAGCTGACAGTTGAAGGATTGGACCCTGAATTGGTCGTGGAAATTGCAGACGCGATCGGCACCCAGGCCGTGGAGTATATAAACAAGTTATACCCAGTTTATATTTTCACGATTCTTGACCAGCCTGCAATACCAGTTTCGCCCATTCGCCCGCAGCCGATTCAGAACGCAGGTCTTGCGCTTTTCTTCGGCGCGATCATTGGTCTTGTCCTTGCGTTCTCAAAAGAACAACTGCAAACCTCGATCGAGAAGCTGCGGGAGCGTTCCATTATTGACGTCCCCTCATCTGCGTATACGCGCGCATATTTCGAAAGACGGCTTTTGGAGGAAGTTGCGCAGCGACCTGAAAGCGACCTCTCTTTGGGCTTGATCAATTTTCGCGGGCTGGCCGATGTCGCCGACATACTTCCCCAGCAGATCAAGGACCGTATCATTAATACCATCACGCAAAAATTGAAAAATGAATTGCGTGGAAGGGACATTGTGGGACGGTGGAATGACATGCAATTGGCCGTGTTATTGCCTTCCACCCCGATCTCCGCTGTAGAAGCTACTTTTAAGCGCCTTCAATCCTATCTTGCTGAAACGATCTCTGTTGACGCGGCCGGCGATATGATCGTTAAGCCGGACCCCTGTATTGGTGTGGTGGGGCGCGCTCAGCTTGAAACCGGCGAGGAATTAATAGATCGCTGTATCAATGCAATGGAGAAGGCATCGGCTTTTGACGAGGCGGCGGTCGTTGTTCTGTCGAAGCCATTTATATTTGCCAAAAATGAAAACCCCGTGAATTCAAATCAATCCGGGTAGTATTCAAAAATTTTGCGCGAATTGTTTGTTTATCTATAATGTATATTGTTTGAAAGGATGGATGTAATGAAGAAGTTTATTCTTTTTATGGTGTTAATTGGACAACTTTTCCTTATGTTTGGCGGCGGGGTTGCCCATGTTTACGCGGATAATCTATACCAGACACCCGCCGCTGATTCACGGTTTACCTTTAGTGAGCTGGGATATTCAGAGAGGCTCATGATCGGACCGTATGATTCGATCAGGTTATTTTTTAGCCTTCCCCCAACATGGCAGTTGAATACAAATGCGAAGATCTCCCTGCGATTCAATTTTGCCGGCGGGGCTGCTTCCGGCAGCGTTACCAATCAAGGCACTGTGGTTGGCGGGCTTCTCACGATATTGTTCAATAATCGTATTGTGGATACTGTTGTGCTCGATCAAAATGGACCATTTATCCGCGAAATTTCCATTCCTGCCGGCGCCCTGGCTCCAATTTCAAGCGACGGGCGGAATTTATTGTCAATGGTCTTTGACGCAAGCGTGAACTGTGATAACCCGGATATCCAATCGACCCTGATCGTGAGTTCCGGGTCGGAAATTGATCTCCAGCACGACACCATATCACCATCCCTGGATTTGTCGGCTTTCCCGTATCCCATTTACCTGCCGCAGGCGCTGCTCCCGACAGCCACCACCATTGTTCTGCCAGATGCTCCAACCATCGGTGAAATTCAGTCAGCAATGGCAGGCATTGCCGGGCTTGGCTCCATTACAAACGGAGATCTAACAGCCAACCTTGTTACAGAAAGCAAGTTGACCGCCGAGGTTAGAAGCACCAACAACCTTATTTTTGTAGGGAATCCCTCGAAATTTACCGTTCTCCAAGGCGTTGCTTTGCCGATCCCTGTCGCGAACGGCAAATTCAGCCTGAGCGGACTACAAGATAATGATGGTGTTGTGCAGGCCGCAATATCCCCATGGAATCAAGCCAATGTCCTGTTGTCGATTGGCGGAAACAATGATGAAGCCGTGATCAAAGCCGGGCAGGCTCTGGGCAGCGGCGGCATTGTAACCAGCGGTGGAAGACCTGATGTATCTGTGATCAGCAGTATCGCTCCCGCCAACGAGGAAGTTGTTTCAGAAGACCGGACGTTGGCAGACCTTGGTTACGATAATCAGTCTTTAGGCGGAACCTTCGGACAATATCTTTCCTATTCGTTTTTCGCGTCTTCCGAACAGACATTTTCCTCGGAAGCGTATTTGGATCTTGTCCTCTCAAATTCCAAGCTTTTGAATTTTGATAGAAGCAGTCTTACCGTGTTGTTAAACGACAGCGTGATCGGAAGCCTGCAATTCTCCGATCAGTCGGAACAGGTTGAGACAACGCGCATCAAAATACTGGCGGGCATTCTTAGAAGAGGCAGCAATAAACTCGAGATCGTAAGCGATCTTGTCCCGAACAATAGCTGCGCATCTCCCAATACGTCAAACACTTCATTGACCATTGGGCAATCATCATTGTTGCATTTGCCGGTTTCAAGCGAGCAAATTGGCACCGCGAAAAATTTATACCTGGATAACTTCCCATCCATGTTTATCACGGATAGGAACCTGGCTGATTTGGCGTTTGTGGTGCCCGCGAATGACCCAACATCCTGGGATTATGCCGCGAAGATCGCATATTATATCGGCGCCAAAGGCGGCATCTCGGTTGCGGACTTTAAAGTTGTGTTTGGAGAGGATGTCCCTGAGGATATTCGCGCGGAGCGAAATTTGATCATGGTGGGCAAGGCAAGCACCCTGCCGATCATCTCTGAAATAAATGATCAGTTGCCCGCGCCTTTCGAAGCAGGCAAGGATGAAGCGATACAACCCGCCATGCTGGTAAATTACCGCCTGCTTCCAAATGTAAGTGTGGGATATGTTCAGTTATTAACTTCGCCCTGGGCTTCCGATCGCGCGATCTTAACTGTAATGGGTAATACCGATCAGGGCATTCCAATGGCCGGCGAAGTTCTTGTCAAGGACAACCTTGTAAATCAACTGAACGGTAATTTCTCGATCCTATACGGTGATCAGATCTTAACCACTGACACCCGCCTGGGTCTTGTAAAGGAAGGCGTGGTTGGCGGGCTGCCGGTTGCTGTTACTTCGAACCCCCCGACATCCCTTTCCACTCCCGCCCCGCTGGGTACCCCTGTCATTCAAGGGCGGGCGGGATGGTTGCTGCCCGCATTGATTGGGTTGACAGTGGCTATTTTGATCATTGCAGCCATCGTCATTCGAAATTCATTCTCCAGCGCGGCCACAGCCAAGGCATTGAAGGACACAGCCGAAAAATCTGACAAGTGATCCTGTTGTACCTTTTATGGTGATATTGTTTTGGGCGTCAGTATTCTTTATTCTTTATACCTATTTTGGTTACCCTTTACTGACCGTACTGCTCGCAAGACTGACGCCCAAAACCAAGCCGTATCCGCAAACATTTCCTTTTGTCACTTTTTTGATCGCTGCCTATAACGAAGAAAAAGTGATTGCGGAAAAGATAGAGAATACATTAAATCTCGACTACCCTCCTGAAAAGCTACAGATCATCGTTGCGGCAGACGGGACTACAGACCAGACACCCGAGATCGTAAAGAAATACAGCCACCTTGGGGTTGAATTGAGTTATATTCCGCTGCGCGGCGGAAAGATGGCGGCCATTGTTCGCGCCATGTCCCTGGCGCGCGGCGAGATCGTCATATTTTCCGACGCGAATAACATGTACGACGCGAAAGCGGCAAAACTGTTGGTGGCTCCATTTGCCGACCGCAAGGTTGGAGCTACCACAGGCGCAAAGTTGATCATTGAAGACGGCAGGAATCTAAGTTCCGCAGAAGGACTGTATTGGAAATACGAATCTGCGATTAAAAAAAATGAAACCGCCTTTAGTACCTGTACGGCCTCTGTGGGGGAGATCATGGCAGTCCGGAAGGAATATTTTTCAGCCCCGCAGGCCAACATCATAAATGACGATCGATATATGATCTTTGACTTAATCCGTCGTGGATATAACATTGTATACGTTGCGGATGCGCGCTCATACGAATATGTTTCCCAGTCGGCAAAAGATGAAATCACCCGCCGCTCGCGTATGAATGCCGGAATTTACCAAACTGTCGCGATGTCCGGAAAGCTGCTGCCGTTCAACCGCCCCCTGGTTTTATGGCAGATCTTGTCGCATAAATTTTTTCGCGCGTTTATCCCGTACGCCATGCTGGCCGCTTTAATATCCAATGTAATTCTTGTGCTCGCCGCGGGGGGGGACAATGCGCAAGCATCCCGGTTGATGCCGCCTCCTTTGGATCGTGTCCTTTTGTTGCTGCAAGGTCTCTTTTATGGCATGGCCTTGCTCGGAAACATTTTTAAGTTCAATGGGGTTGCGGGAAAGATTTTGTACCTGCCCACGTTTTTGGTCAATTCAAATTTTGCCACAGTGGCGGGATTATACGGTTTTCTAACCAACAAACGCTCTCATATCTGGAAACGCGTTCAGCGTTAATTAAAAAATTCTCCAAAAAGGCGCAATATCCTGATGTCCATTTCCCGCGCACGCGTGGTGCTTTCCCTGCTTGATACTTTGGTGGGCTTGAAAATATTTGATGTTATTCATTATGCGACTCCAAACTTTCTTACGGTTCTAAATTACCACCGCATTGAAGACCCTTTCAAGCAAGGCTTCGATACGTTCAAGCCGAACATAAGCGCCACGCCGCAGGAATTTTCAAGGCAGATGGAATATGTCAAGGCGCGCTTCAATGTTATTACTTGCGAGCAGCTTGCCGCCTGTTTGCGCGGAGAAAAGAAATTGCCGCCCCATGCCGCCATAATTACTTTTGATGACGGCTATACTGATAATCTCACGAACGCGCTTCCCATTTTGCAGAAATACAATTTACCCGCCGTGATTTTTCTAACCACGGATTTTATGGGATCGGATTCGCCCTTCTATTGGGATGCGGTGGCGTATTGCTTTTATCACACAAAAAAGAATGACGCGTTTCTGCCGCTGACCGGGGAGTGCTCCTGGCATGATGAGCACTCCCGTGAACGGATAATGCTCCGCTGGATCGAGGCGGTAAAGAAACTCCCTGAAGATGAAAAGCGCGCCATGATCCGGCAGATCGGTCCGCTTTTGGATGTGGAGATTCCCGCCGGGGCGTTTGCAAACCTGCACCTGACCTGGGAGCAGGTTCGGGCGATGAGGCGAAGCGGAATTGAATTCGGTTCACATACTGCCACCCACCCGATCCTGACACGGATTCCACTTGAGCAGGCAAGGCGTGAGATTCAAGAATCCAAAAGAAAGATCGAAGCAGAGATCGCAGAACCCGTGATCAGCCTGGCGTATCCAAACGGCGGCTCAGCCGATTTTTCTCCTGATGTGATGGAAGCGGCGCGACAGGCTGGGATCGAGGTCGCGTTCACGCTGTTATCCGGTCCAACTCGATACGCGACCGTAAGGAAAAATCCTCTGGCGGTCAGGCGTATTTTTCTGACCTACCATGATACATTCTCAAAATTTGTGATGAAATTGATGGGTATTACACGACTGTTAAATAAATGACGGGAGATTAATAGAATGGTACTGTCTGAAAGAACCCGCGGAGCGGTGGTGTTTGCCTCGAGTTATACCGCTTTGGGAATAATTCGGAGTTTGGGGCGTAAGGGCATCCCGGTTTGGATATTGGACGACGGGCGCTCCCCCGCCAGATATTCCAGATATGTCCAGCGCAGTTTTCCTTTGAACAAGGAGGATGAAGCCGGGCAAATTTCCCTGTTGATCGAGATCGCTCAAAAAAATAACCTTCGGGGCTGGACGCTTTTTCCTGACGGCGACAAGGGCGCTTCCATCATTGCCAAAAATTACGATAGGTTGTCGGAATATTATCAACTGACAACTCCGAAGTGGGATATTTTGCAGTGGGCGGTGGATAAATATTATACTTATCAACTGGCCGCTGAAATAGGCGCAGATTATCCGAAGGCGTTTTACCCTAAAAATAGATCAGACGTTGAAATATTGGACGGGAAATTTCCGATGATCCTCAAGCCGGTCCACCATCAGGGGAGCGATGCGTTCTCAAATGGCAGGGCCTGGCAGGCAAAAGACCGCGCCGAACTGCTTTCACTTTATGATGAAATGTGCCGCTTGGCTGCTGATCCCTCGGTAATTATGATACAGGAGATGATCGCCGCGGAACCCGGGACGCAAGTTTCATATGCGGCATTATGTAAAGATGGGACAGTCCTTGCAGATATATTTGCCGAGCGGGTTCGTCTTACTCCGCCTGAGTTTGGAGTAAGCGCATACGTAGAGTCTATTGAAAGACCCGAACTTGAAGCCCCGTCCAGACGTTTCCTGGAAAAGATCAAATACACAGGTATTGTTGAAATTGAATTCATGCTTGATAGACGGGATGGCTTGTATAAAATGCTGGATGTCAACACGCGTGCCTGGGGATGGATCGCGATGTGCGGATACGCCGGAGTTGATTTTCCATATTTGATGTGGAAAGTCTCTCAGGATGAGGAGGTTTCGCCTGTGCGTGGACGTCCGGGTGTGGGGTGGTCGCGCACATTTTTTGATATTGGCGCCGCTCTGCAGACGGTCTGGATGGGCAGGCCATTTTCGACGGGAAAATTTATTTCCTCCCTGCTGCGTGCCAATCATGAAATGTACGTATGGGATGATCTTAAGCCGGCTTTCATGGAACTATTCACATTTTCTGCGCGGGTATTTCGAAAGTTAAGAAAAATAATATCAGGGAAATCAAAAAAATAATTTCACTGGAAACTTTTTCTTGAATACTTATTGATTACGGGCGGGCCCTGATGGAAAGTTCATTTGTTTTTCAGTAATTCAGAATAGACATCAAGAATTGTCCCGGCGATTGGCTCCCACGCAAAGCGTGTTTCGGAGAGGTGTTTGGAATATGCCCCCATTTCCTTTCCCAGTAACGGATCATTGATGATCTTTGAGATGGCAATTGCCAATTCTCGCGGAGACCTGGGCGGGACCAAAAAGCCGTTTTTGCCATCTTCCACAGCTTCAGGGAATCCGCCCACATTGGTTGCCACCACAGGTTTACCAAAAGCATATGCCGCCTGAAGCGCCCCGCTTTGGGTGATGCTGTGATATGGATAAACCACCACCGACGCCAATTCCATCAGCGGCGCGATTTCTTCCATATCCAAATAGCGGCTGTCAAAAACGACCGCGTTTGATAGGTGTAAATCCGTTACCATTTTATGCAGCGCGGTCATATTCATATGCTTTGACGGCTTGCCTGCGATCACAAGCCGCGCACGTTTGTTTTGTTCATAAACATCCGCAAAGGCTTGAATTAATTCAGGCACACCTTTGCTGGGCGCAAGATTTCCAAAGAATAAAACCGTGCAATTTTCATCTGACAAATTGTATTTTTTCAGCAGGCGGTACCGCATCTCGTTGGTGCTGTCTGAAGCGGGAAATATCCGTTCGTTTCCGTGCCGAATGCTGTGCAGGTTGCCGGCGGGAAAATCAAAAAGAGATAAAAACCTTTGCTTGTTGGATTCGCCGTGAAAAAAAATGGCCGAAAAATTCTTGAAGGTCCCGCTGATCAGATTATCGTTAATTCTTGTGAAGACATTATTGCCAAGCTCGCGTGACTCGAATTCATGGCAGATCTGACTTAACACCAGTCCCCTGCTTTTCAGGCAGGCATAAAATAATCCCTCCATCTGGAATTGTGTTGTTCCGAATTGGATCACGTCAGGGCGTGTTTTTAGCAGGTATTGGGTCAGCCGCACCCATTCGATAAACCATCGGATCCCCCGCAGGCCGCGGCGTACTCCCCTGATCATTTTCATTACCGTATTCTTTCGGAATTGCCCCGATAGCGGATCGTCCGTCCGCGACCATAACTCCATTAACTTGATCACCTGAAAGTTATGCGGGAAATCTTCCAGTTCATATTCACTCGATGTTACCAGGGAAACATCCGCGCCTTGCTTTGCCATGGCTGTACACATTTGGTATGCATAGTGGATCATGCCTCCCGAGCCGCGCGGCTCCACCAGGAAAACTTTCATTTGCTTTTTATCGCCCATGCTGGATCAGCTCTCCATAAAGTTCAGTCAACTTTTCCACTTGTTTTTTGATATCAAATTTTTCATGTGATATTTTTAGCCCCGCCTTGGCCATCGCATCTCTTAGCGCCTTGTCTTGCGCGAGTTTCAAACAGCTCTCCACAAGCTGAAGGGGCTCCGCAGGCTCGATCAGTATTCCGCTTATCCCATTGACAACGATTTCCGGCACGCCTCCCACGTTGGACGCGATAACTGCTTTTCCAGCGGACATTGCCTCAATTAACACAGTCGGAAGCGCGTCTATGAGGGTAGGCAGGACAAAAACGTCGCTTGCCGCGAGAATTTCATGAATATCCGTCCGCTGACCTGTAAATGTGACGTGTGAGTCAAGTCCATGGGATCGTGTAAATTCCTTTAGGGCATCGCCGTGCGGGCCGTCGCCAACAACAAGGTAACGGGCGGATGGTTCAGCTTGCAAAATTTGCGGCATGGCTGCCAGCATATATTGAATCCCTTTTGGCTCACGTAAGACCGCAATGGTCAGGAAGATGGTCGCGGCGGAGGGGATGCCCAGAGACGCGCGTTTCTGTTCACGGACAGTTTCGTTCAATGGGTCGAAAACTGACAGGTCAATGCCATTGTAGAGAGTGACGATCCGCTCATGTTTAATTTTTCCGTATTTTATATGATGCCGGCGCGTACTTTCTGAAACTGCGATCACACGCGTGCAAAAATTTCTCAGACAGGCCCACTCGATTTGACTGCGCCCATATTCCGTCCCTTTTTGCGGCGCGCCAAGGGTGTGAAGCGTGGAGACGCTTGGGATGCCAAGCATCGCAGCGGCAACATTGCCCAATACATTCGCAAACTCCAACTGGGTATGAATAATGTGCGGATTATGGTTGCGGATATATTTTAGTAGTTTTGGAAGGTTCGCAGGATGGCGAAGGTTTGGAATGGGAACGAGGTCAACGGGTATCCCGGCACGCTCCAGTTCCCTTGCGATCGGGTTGCCCTGTTTTACCTGCAAGGCGCATACCCGCAGGTCGAATCTTTCGGGGTCAAAAGATTTCATTATGGAAAGGGTCATTCTCTCAGCGCCGCCATGACCGAGCCCGTCAATGATCCATAGTATTCGGGTTTTCATTTTGCTGCCGTTGAGGATCTTAATCCAAGAACTTTTAGGGCATCCAGCACCGAATTCCGCTCAATCAGCCAGACAACCCCAAGATATCCTGCTGCACCGCAAATGACAACGACGATTAGCTGGGTTAAAGGCGCGCTGTCGGCGGTCAGATAAAGAGCGGGCAATGCCAATGCGAGCAGTCCAATTCCGCATACGAACGATGTGAGCTCCCTGACTATGTCAATGATCGTGAGCTTCAAGAAGTGCGCTGCGACAAAGTAGCGTATGGTGGCGGAAATTATTCCTGCGGCAAGGTGGGCGATCGCGACACCCACCAGACTGTACTGCGCGCCGAGCCAGAGGAGGAAAATACGGATCACGAACATGGGGATTGATATTTTTATAAGGATATCCGGCCGCCCGATCGCTTTATAAATGTCGCCGACATGGAATCCGATCGAGACCACCCAAACATACAGGCTGAGCACCCGCAGAATGGGGATCGCGTCCACCCATTGCTCGCCAAACGCAACTCTAATCAATGGATCTGCCGCGATAAACATTCCCAGGCAGAGCGGTGTAACGAGCAATTCCACGTAGCGAACAATGGAGAGGAAGCTTCTCTTTAGCACTTCTGCTTGATCTTGCAGTGATGAAAAGGCGGGAAACAGGACGGCTGTCATGATCCACAGGATGTTGAGCACCAATGTTTGCGGCAGGCGGTATGCGAGCGTGTAAATTCCCAGGGCGGTGGGGGTATAGATCAGACCGATGATAAAGTAGTCAAAACTATCCTCCCAGACAGAGATGGCATTATTCCCCATGATGGAAAAGCCATACTGGAAAAGTTCTTTTGCGATGGAGGCGTTCCAGATGAGTTTTGGCCGCCAGGGCAGGACGACCCATAAAATTATTGATTGGATGATTGTTCCCGCCAATTGACCTATAACGAGCGACCACACGCCGAAACCGGACAATGCCAAGCCAATGGAAATGGCCGCCTTGACGACCGTGTGCCCCAGGTCGGGGAATATTTTCTTGCGAAAGTTAAGCTCGCGCTGTAAGAGCACGTTATGCACAGAGCCGGCCGCATTGAACATAAAGGTCAAGCCAAGCCAGCGTAGAATTGGCGTAACCTGTGGTTCGTGGAAAAAATTCGCGGCGAGCGGGGCGACCAGAATCGTTATGAGTGTGAGGAGTGTGCTTGAAAGCAGATTTAAGAGAAAGGCGGTGTTTGCAGAATCTTCCACAGCGCGTTTTCTCTGGATCAGGGCGGCGCCAAGCCCAAGGTCATTAATGACCGAGAGGTAATCCATGGTCAATGTAGCCAGAGCCACCACGCCAAAATTTTCGGGAGGTAAAATATGTGCCAGTATTGAAATTGTGACCAGGTTAAGGATTTTTCCCGATCCAAATGACAGGTAGTTCCACGCCATGCCGTGCGTGGCTTTACGGGTAATCTCCTTATATTTTGAATCGTCGTCACCAACTTCAGCGGTCATGGCTTTTTCTGGACTGCGGAAATGAATGTTTTATGTGTTTCGTTCGAAATGGAAATCGCGGCGAGTGCCAGTCCAACCAGCATCCAAATGTAACGGAAGAGAAGCCCGTGCAGGAAAATACCGCTGACCAAGAATGTGAAGATTGAGATTATCAATGAAGTGACCCAGGTTTCCCAATCCGGATCGGTGTGGTAGGTCTTATACCTTTTCCTGATTTTGAAGAGATCGAGAAATAAAAGTCCAAAAAATAACAGGAAGGCTGTTAGTCCGAGTATGCCCGTTTCAGAAATTACTTCAATATATAAGGAATGGGCGTATTTTGTGGAGCCGGATGTGTTGAACCTGGACTCGCCGGAGATCAACCCAAGTTTTCCCGCGTAATCCCAATAATTCGCCCCATAATTTCCAAAGCCCACTCCCAGAAATGGATGATCCATGAACATGGCCAGACCGGCCCGTATTTCATTACTTCGTCCGGCAAACGAGGCGTCCTGTGTCACGGCATTTGGATTTGAAGTCTGCAAAAATACATTTAAAGATTGGAAGCGCTGAGCATACGTTGTGGGGAGGATTGAAAATATGATAATGGCTGCTAAAATTGCACTGAGCGCTGGCAGCGGTTTTATACGCATTTCCAAGGCGATTACAGGGGCAACGACGATCAGAGCTACAAATGCACCGCGGCTGCCTGTGAAGATCGCAGCCAGAAAAATCAAAAGGGTGACAATTGCGATTACTACTTGAAGGAACGGTGTATGTTTTCTATATAACCTGTAAATAACCAGCGGCAGCGCGGCCACCAGTACCTGACCCCAAAGATTCGATTCTCCGATCGGCCCGGCGTATCTTAACTCATCCCCTGAGCCCACCTGACCGAAGATGCTTTGTCGGGCAAGGTTGAAGAATGTGAGGTCGGTTCCGCTCAATTCTTTAAATACCCCAAGGAGCGACAAGAATCCAATCGTGCCGATCAATATCCACGCGCTCGCCTCCCATTTATCTTTGCTGTTCAAGCCGATATACAATGCCACGCCTACAAGGATATCCTTGGTAATATCCACAATAATGCTGATCACCTGGCTTTTATCCGGAGAAACGAAGGTGGAAACGACAATTACGGAATAAAAAGCCAACATCGCCCATTCTGTACGGCCAATGATCGGAAATTTGTCAAATTTCCCCGTTTTTAGCAGGTAGTTTGCGATGATACTGGCAAGCGTAATGGCAAGAAGCGGACGATTAACACTTGGCAGCCCTTTGTCGGTTAATATGTCTGAGATGTTTGCAAATACTGAAAATATCAGGATATAAATCCCAAATTCAGGTTTTTGAAAGATAAGAACAAAAACAATGATCCCGCCAATTCCTCCAACGATATACGGGAAGTATTGACCGGGGTTTATGCTAATGGCAATGCCCACAAGAATTGAGAATAAAACTCCCAACACAATGAAAGGCTTCCAGGAAATGTCATGTAAATCGAAGCCTGACAAGAACCGCGAAATACCCTCGCCTTTTTTTGCAGCGGGGATGTATATTTTTTTCTCTTCAGCCATTTTATCCTCTTGATCTATTACAAATAATGGTGGGTAAGTATATTTTATAAGAAATATTAGCGAACTAGAACACTCGCAAACATGGCATTAATTATAACTGAATATGATACTGGTTCATGACTTTTATCAAAAAGGCGGGACTTGGTTGTTCGCTCGACGTGTCTGTATTTTGAGCGTATTTGGAGCGCGAGCGGCGCGCATGAACCGGTAATTTCCATCTACTTGACCGCATAGATGATCACATACCGACAGAAACGCCTGAGGAATGGGATGTGCTTTAGGATATGAGCATCCATTTTTCGCAGGATTGGAAATGTCGTTTCCCAGCCAAAGGCGCGTTCAACCATGCTTAATAGTTGGATCTCGCGATACTCGCGGTATTGATAACCGTCTGTCCAGGCATCCATGACCTTATAGGTTAAAGGGCTCATCAATGCCGACAGCGTTTTTGTGTGGATAAGGAACGTAATTGCGAACGAAAGTCAGGATCGGATTCATCCCCATCGGTTCAACGAATACCGCCTTGCCTCCTTTACGAAGTACCCGGCGAATGTCTTGACTGCCGATTTCACTCACGAGATGGTGAAGGATGGCTTTTCCGATCACAATGTCAAAACTATCATCTTGAAAGGGCAGGTTTTCGCCGGCCGACACCAGCACATCCAGTTCGGTCTGATTTAATTCTGCACGTTTCCTGGTTGTTCTTACGCTTTGCGGAGAAAGATCAAAGGCGGTGACCAGGGCTTTGCTTCTCGATAAAAGTGTCGCCATGTATCCAGACCCGCAGCCAATCTCGAGAACCTTCCTGCCCTTGATATCTCCGAGAAATTCAGATACGCCGGGGGTTTCGCTGTTCGATCGGGCAAATTGGTGAAACTCAAAGTCAGGAGCGAAAATTTCAAGTTCCTGGGCTTGCTCTTCAGTTATGCCATCCCACTTTTGTTTCTCTGATTCATATCGTTCATTTAGGGACATTTGGTATCTCCATTCTTATTAAAAGTAACGCGGACTCCGGTCTAGGCATTTGATTTGAATCCAGACGATGTCGCCACAATAAGTTTAGCGCGGCTTGTCAGCAATCGTTTGAAAAAGTTTCACCAGTCTTATTCCATTTTCATGCAGGTCAAATTCCTGTTGTACCCACAGGCGGCCCTGCCTGCCCATTTCTGTTGCGTGTTCCTGGTCCAGTTTGATTCGATAGAGCGCGGCTGCCATCCCGTTCACATCCAATGAATTAACCAAATAACCAGTTTTTTCTTGCAGGACCAGTTCTGGAATACCGGTGATGCTTGTGGCGATCACCGGTAACTCACACGCCATCGCTTCCATGATCGCCACGGGAATCCCTTCACTGACACTCGATTGGATATAACAATCTGCGGACGGCAGAAGCTGGGCCACCTCAGCCTGCGTTTTTGCTCCAAGCAAATCCACTACGCTTTCCAAGTGATGCTTCCTGATCTCCGCCTCGATGTTGGCGCGCTCTTCCCCTTCGCCGATGATCTGTAGATGAAACGGGACGCCATACTCCCTGAACTTTGCCATTGCTTGAATAAGAACCACCTGTCCTTTCTTCCAATGCAACGTGCCGACTTGAATTATCTCAAAAGTATCCCGCTGTGGCTTCGGGGACGGTGTATATCGTGACGTATCTATCCCGCAGCGCACAATATGGCTCTTTGGCGGGATCCAATCTCCGAGCAGGTCCGTCATATAGCCAATGTTATATTGTGAAATCGTGGCAAGAAATGCGGCGTCTTTCAATTTGGGACCCAGCATGGCGTGGCAATCATAAATATCGTGGGAGTGGATCATGACGGAGTAACTAATCCCGGTTAATTTATGGATGATCCATGCCTCCAGGGCGGGGTGGGAGGCGTAGTGTGCGTGGATGTGGTCGATATTATCTTTTTTGAGGCGGACGGCGGTGTACACAGCTTTTGGAAAAAGATATAATCCTTTCACGAGAAAGCCCGGCGATGAAATATTCCCCCAAAAGATTTGCCAGATAAGCGAAATATATTTGAATGGATTTCCAAAGAACGTGCGGATGTTTTCCACAAGGACGGCGCTTGAAATGAATGGGATACAATTTGCGCGCGCGCTCCACTCCAGCGCCTCCTTATGAACGACAGGTTGATCCTCACACATAAGAGGGTACAAGGCAATATCGATCCCCATCTTTTCCACCTCGATCATTTCCCGTAAAATAAACGTTTCAGAGAGCAATGGAAAGCGTGACATAATATATGCGATTTTCATGGACTGCAAAGGCCTTTGAATTGAATGGTGTTTTAAAAACGTTCGTTCATAAGATGATTGCAAACGGTACGCCGACTTAATTTTGTAAAGGATAATTGTATGAAAAAAATCACCGCCCACTGGCGAGTCTGGCTGACTCTCATTATAACAGTGGCAATTCTATTAATTATGTGGAGCTGCTATTTTTTTAATATAAACATACCAGCCCAAATCACGCCAACCGCAACCTCGACGATCATTTCGACTTTTGAGGTGGATGAAGAAGTGGTGATCAACCCTGTACCTGTAAGCGATTATCTGTCCAACCCCGGCATGGGCTGGCAGAATGATTCGTCCGAGGGGGCGAGCTCGGGATTTTTCCCGGAAACGGTGATCTATTCCAGCAGGGAAAAAATCGCCTGGAACAGCCTCAACCCGCAGGAAGGTGTGTACGATTGGTCGGCAATTGATGAACAGCTCGAATATGCCATTGCGCGCGGAAAACAATTTTCATTTCGTGTATACACAGTTCGCGGCGAATCGTTTGGCGGAAACCAGATCCCGGATTGGGTTTTGAATAAAGGCGCGCTTGTATTTCCGTCCGGCGAACCGGATTATTCGAACTGCGTTTACCAGCAGGAATGGGGACGCTTTGTCGGCGCGCTGATCGCGAAGTATGATGGAAACCCGGCAATCGCCTTTATGGATATTTCTGGATACGGGAATTTTAACGAGTGGAATTGGAATGATCAGACCGAATGGGACTCTCTCTGGGAAAGTAGTTATAAGGATGGAACTGCCACTGCCGCCAGCATGCGTACTTTGGACAGCCAGACACGCAGGCGGCTGGCGGATATTTTTATAGGGGGGAGATCGCGTCGCATCAATGCCGCGCTTCGAACGGGAGCAAGCAGACTGTGAGCTATTCCTACACGGGCGCGCAGTCCACTCAATTGGTAATGCCATATGCGGGCATTTCCCAATCTACGCAATATGTGTTTTTGCGGCGCAAGGATGTCGGATTTCGTTATGATTGTCTCGGCAGAAGCGACAGCCTGCCGATGGATGTATTGGGACAGATATGGAAACAGGCGCCCATCATTTACGAGTTGTGTAGTTCAGAAAATGTGGATATGAGAACTGCGCTGGATACGGTCAAGAGCACCCATCCGATCCTGATCCATAATAATAATTTTGAACAGAACTTGATTGATCTTCAAGCATTGGTGTTACCGGTTGGTTATCGTTTTGTGCTTAAGCGGGCAAGCCTGGATCCTTCCGTGCAGGCCGGCAACACCCTGCCGCTTTCCATGATCTGGCAAAACCTTGGCGAGGCTCCAGCCTATGTCAAAATGGGACAGCGCTTTCAACTCCGTTTTTACCTGGTTGACAGCCTGGGAAATGCGCTTGAATTAAATAACTCAAAAAACGAAGATATCTCCCAGTGGTTTCCTGCCGACAAATCATTGTCGCCGGCTGCGCCTGAATATCATGTTGATCCAATCCTCCAGATCCCTGCCAATATGCCTGCGGGAGAATACGCTCTTGAATTTTCGATCCTCGACCTAAGGACCTCTTTGCCCATTCAAATCGCCATAGAAGGCATGAATCAAGACGGAAGATATTTTCTACATAAGATCCAGGTTATTTCATCCCAATGAAATGGGTTGGAAGATTTCCGGCTTGCTTAAAACTTCTCCCTGGCGGATTGCTCCAAAATAAAAAATCCAAGCTCGATCAGGCGCTTCAAATCAGACCTGTGAACTTGCCTGCCATTCTCGAGTTTCTCCAGCATCCTGAGCAGCGCTCCGCGTACTCCGCTTGCGCGGTGTGCCCAGACCGAATCAGCGGAGATCCTTTCAAGACGGGCAAGCACGAGTTTTAATTGATCAAATGGTGCTTCATCCATGCATTTGTACTCCAGCGATGAGTCGAACCCGCAGCCTGCTGCTCCGAATGTCCAATTTTGGTTGTGCAGGCAGTATTTTAGCATTATTACGGTCAGTTATTGATAGTTTTCTGCCTTAAAACGGGAAAATTTACCAGTCAGTACAAACATTTTTTGCGGTGGGTATACTTTTTTTCATGACATTAGGCACATGACTCATTGAAATAACACCTTTAGAATAGGAATTATTAAACGTCAATATTGGGTAACGAAGGTATCTCTACCAAGGCATGTCCGAGACCCTTCGATCGCCTCAGAGAGCGCATGATAGTGACTTTAGCGTATCAATTATTCACGTTATTAAGTAGAGCTGACCTGGAAATTTGAAAATGACCACGAGCTTTGAACTTCTCCTCCTGCAGGAAAAAATTCAAGATCCTGAAGGGGTCCGAACCCAGGTAACTTTTGAGACCCTGCCTGAAGCGGATCAATTTTTAGACAATCTATTGGAGCCTTATCAAAGGAACAGCTTTAGCCTGTTTGTGGATTTAAATGAGGGCTTCAGAAGAAGAGGGTTCTGGCCCTGGGCGATCGTTTTGATGGATCGGGAATACCGCCTCGCCGGACATGTGTTTATAACCCGTGACCGTCTTTCTGATGTGCTTTTCAGCGGCTATTCGATCCGCTCGGGCTATCTGGTTGAAAAGGACGGACCTCCTTCGATGTCAATGCTCTTTTTCCGAAATAAGGCAGTGGCTTCCGCGCTGGCACAAAAAAGCCCGCTGTTTTCAGTCTGCTGGTCGGTGTTGCAGGATAGATCGGAAAGCAAGCACTGGCTTTGTCAAACAGGGCCATTACCGCAGCGCTGGGTGCAGGAAGCTGAAAAAGGGGACGACGTTCTATTTTCCATGATCTACTCCTCCTGGCTCAAGGGCAAGGCTTGATCACACCCATTCGCGTGCCTATTGAAGTTCCTGATAGGAAAAGTCAAGTCACTTATGCCTCGGTACCTGCGATTGGCGAAGACTTAATAAGCATTTCGGTACGATCAAGTGAGTCTTTCCATAGACTGGCGTATGGATACTTCCACTCTTCCTGGGTACGGCAAAGTTCAAGATCTTGAACTGCGTAGCTGTATCTTATTTTCTTGTACTCATGTGGCCATCCCGGTTGCAAGACCCAAAACAAGTGATGCATGACACGGTTTTCCACGAGTAGAGGTTTTATAAGTGAATGTTCGAAGTAGGAGAAAATATACTCGCGAGCGGCATACCATTTGCGTTTATGAAACAAGCATCTAATTTGTCCCAGATCCGCCAGAAATTCTATAACAGGGTCGTTCTGGATCTTCCAGAAGTTCTGCCCGAACAGGATGCCCGCGAAGAGCCCGGAAATAACGCTTTCCAGCAATGGCGTTTCTGCCACGTTAAAGGCAATTCTGGCCGCATAGAAGTAATAAACAAAATTTGCGATCGTTTGGGAGATCAGCCCGCGGTTAAAGTACCACCCCGCAGGGACTTGCATCAGTAGGGTCTTGGTCGAAAGAAACCGCCAGCGTAATTTTGCAAAGCGTTCGTGCATGGAATCATAATCCCGTCCATACCCGAGATATGGGCTTAAGGGCATGTTGGTCAGGTAAAACGAACATCCCACCAACAGGATAAACCCATAAGAAAAATAATAAAGCGGACGCGGCCAATAATCGAATAGGGAGAGCGGCAGATCGAGCAGTACAGAGAGAAGCCAGATCTCGGGTCCTCCCAGGATGAGACCGAACATGATGATCCCTATAAATGCCATCCAGTCATTTGCCATCACCATAAAGATACCCAACAGAGATGACCTGCGAGGCTTATCCTTCACCTTGGTTTCGTACATGAACAGGGTTTCATCCAATACAACATCCCGCAGCATGAACACAGGGTAAAACCCAATGAAGAGTTGGATCAGGATGGAAAGTATCCAAACGAAGCAAGAGTCTGGTCCAAACCAGGTGCTGATGAAATAGGAAATAATGGTCGCTACCGCAGGCAGAATGGTCGCAACCCCTATCATGCCCGGGTACACGGCTTCATTCAGTTTTTTGACTTGCCGATACGCCTTTAATGCTTTTTGGGGCGACTCGGCCTCCAAACGACCTGCCTGAAGCATGGCTTGAATGATCTTGTTATTTTCCACGGCAATTCCCTTCCGCTAAAAAATTAGCTGCTGGTCCGCCACCTCTAAAGGGAAAACCTTCCTCTTTTATACTCATACTATACAGCTTTTCCTACCTGTTGGAAAGAACGATTCGAATTTCATGTGAACAGGATACGGAAGTTTGGCTGGGGATCAGTCTTGATGAATGGGATTGACATGAATGACAACTGACTGAACTGGTACCGCCATGTATATCAATTTATTGAGATCCTTCCCATGAGCAGAAACCAATGTATGGCGCAGATCCAGAAATTCGGCTGGCGCGTTCCTATTAAGTCGAGATGCTGGATGTGCCCGAAGCAGTCACAAGAAGCATGGAAGCAGATGAAGAAATTACGCAATGGGGACTTCGAGAGGGCTGTGGAATTGGAAAATGCTGTAAGGCAGAAAGACCGCGATCTATACTTCCACAAGCTCGGGCTCCCGCTTCAGGTAGCCGTACCCCGGTGTTTATTTTTTACTGGCGATTACCCCAATCCACTCGCTGCCAGGAGAATACTGCATTCCCGTCAGATCGCCCCACAAACCTTCGACAGAAAAACCTCCCTGCGCTAATTCCTCAGTGATGGTTTCCGGAGTGTAATCTTGAAACCAATTTCGGTAGACAGATACTTTCCCATCCCCTTCAATGACTGTATATTGATCCAGCCAAATGGATTGTTCCGGGTAATCGAAACCTTCTTCCAACACAAGGTGCGGACCAGGTTTCCAAAATCCATTTTCCACTGCGTACCAGTTGTTTTTGTTGCCATGCTTTTTGCGATGTTCACGCGTGGTCACATCCAATACAAATCTGCCCCCGGGCTTGAGCGCACGGTAAACATTCTTCAAGAGCATTGATCGCTGCTGCGGAGAGAGCGGACAGAAATCGCCAAAGATCAAAAAAACCGCGTCGCACAGATTCGCATCTTCCAACTCAAGGTAGTTTTGATAACGGTAATTAATATGCAATTGATTTTCACTTGCATATCGTCTGGCGTAATCAATGGAACTGCGTGAATAGTCCACGCCTGTGACTTGCAAGCCAGTGCTCGCTAAACGGGAGGCGTATAAACCCGGTCCACAGCCTAAATCCAGAACTGCGTCGTTTGATTTCAGAGCGAGTGTATCAATGATCCATTGTACTGAATGGTCGATCGTTTCAGGATTGCGGCTGGCTGCGTCTGTATTTGGATCAAGATGCACCTTCAACATTTGCGCGGATATATGCGGGTCATTCCAGAATAATGGCTCACCAGGCTCGAAGGGGGCAGGTTTTTGTTGGAGTTTAATGAGTTGAGAAAGGATGTTGTTCATATCAAACGACTTGTTTATTTCTTTGGTTATAGACCACGAAGCGTTAATCACTAGCCCCCGCTCAAGTAGAGCATTGCATAACACGCCAGCCAATGTTCCACCATGTAGTCGGAACCTGTCACAGCCCCCATGCTCGCCTGGGCGTGGGCTGCTATTCTAGCTTCAAGATGCGGCCTGCGTTTATCATCATCTGGCAGGATCGCATTTAAATGCTTCCAAACAAATGCCCGATACAGGTTCAACCCATGCAGATGTGCCAGTTGGCCGTCCGATGCGTCGGATACGAACGCGGGTTGAAAGAGTGACCTGGGACTCCCAGATGAAAGCCCGGGCAGGAACGCATCCAGCCACACAAGAAATTCTTCGCGTTCGAGAACGAGACTCATCAAATCCACTTCTGTCAGGGCGGGCGAGAGGAAATCACTGCCGCCTGGTTCGTAACCAGCAGGATAGTCCCGATCTTCGCCATACCATTGAGTTGCAGCCTGGGTGATGGCATTCAACAGGCGCGGATCGCCTTGTGCTGATAAATACTTTGCCCACGGCACCGAGCGCGCCAGACCGAACGCGCTATTGCTATGCATCCCCACGCGGATCGGATACGTCGCCTTCGGGAGCCATGCCAGGAACAACTCGGTGATTACATCGGCAAGTGGACGAACAGTTGCAAGCCATTTTGCGGCCGCTTCATCTTCCCAAAGGGTTAGCTCGTTGACAAAGGTCAACGCCCAGCCCCAACCGTATGGGCGTTCGAAACGCGAACGGGAACGCAGATATGAAGCTTCTTGTAATAATGCTGGTTCTGTTAGATGCGCACCGAGGACTTCCAATGCCTTCATCTTATCAAAGGCATTAGGTGTCAGGCGCAGGAGACGGATCAAGGCCCAATGCATCTCAACGCTTGAATGCCAGTCGAAGCATCCGTAAAAGGCTGGGTGCGCTTCACGCGGCGTTGGACGATCCTCGGGACCCGTCATCATGTGCTGCATTTGATTCGGGTATTCCTGCTGGATGGAGTTGATGATCGTTTCCGCATAGGTCGCGGCTACTTGCTCAAGAGAAGTCTTCGCGTCTTGAAAATAGTTCATTGGAAAGTCCTGTTAGTTTGAATTACGACCCCGCCCAACGTATAAATGTTCATGGCTTACTTTTTTAGAAGGCACGCAGGTATTGAGGCGGGACAGGCGCGGGCTGTTTGAGGACTTGGGCAGCGTGCAGCGCCCAATACGGATCGCGCAGCATTTCGCGTCCCAGTAAAACCAGATCGGCGCGTCCGTTGCGGATGATCTCGTCTGCCTGTTCTGGTGCGGTGATCAAGCCCACCGTGGCTGTTAGGATATCTGCCCCATGCCGCACGGCTTCCGAAATGGGCACCTGATAACCAGGTCCAGCGGGGACTTTAGCTTGCGCCACTCCGCCGCCAGAGGAACAGTCAATCAGGTCAACTCCTTCTGCTTTGAGATGCCGCGCAAGTTGGACTGAATCCTCCACGCTCCAGCCTCCATCCACCCAATCCGTGCCTGAGATGCGGACGGTCAGTGGCAGCCGTTCGGGCCAGACCTCGCGAACGGCACGGACGGTTTCCAACAGGAATCGAATGCGGTTTTCAAAACTGCCGCCATATTCATCACTGCGCTGGTTGGAGATGGGCGAATAGAAACTATGAAGCAGGTAGCCATGCGCCGCGTGGATTTCGAGCCATTCAAAACCAGCGGACAACGCGCGCCCAGCGGCGGCGCGGAATGAATCTTGAATCTGACGAATCTCATCCACGCTCAACTCATGCGGAACGGCGTAATCATCGCTGAACGCAATCGGGCTGGGACCAACTCCCTGCCAACTGGGCAGTTCGTCGGGATGGCGCGGCTTTCCACTATCCCACGGGCGTCTCGAGCCAGCCTTTCTGCCTGCATGCGCGATTTGAATTCCAGCCACAGCCCCGTTCTCTTTGATGACGCGAGTCACGCGCGAGAGCGGCTCGATGTGCTCATCCGACCAAATGCCAAGATCGTAGGGGGTGATGCGTCCGATCGGGTCAATGGCGGTGGCTTCGGCAATGATCAGCCCTGCGCCGCCCACTGCGCGCGCTCCCAGGTGAATCACCTGCCAGTCGTTGGAAAATCCGTTGATGTAACTGTACATGCACATCGGCGAAACGCCAATGCGATTCCGTAATGTGATGTCTTTGATGGTCAGCGGTTCGAAAAGATGGGACATGGGTATCTCCAGATTAAATCAGGGATGTATTGATCGCTTTACTTCTTCACTTCGTTTTCATCACCAACAATGATCGTGCTGCCGTTGGCATCACCACCGATGCTGATGTTCGTCACATTGCCATACTGTTTGCGTTGATATTCACTCTCGACGCCGTTCAACATCTGGCTGACATTGACTGCGACCAATTTGCGTCCGCTTTTTACGTGGGTAGTTTCGATCCCTTCCCGTTCCATCATCAGCAGAGTCTCATATTCCAACGGATCAGCATCTGACACCCCAGGCACGGGGACATACTTCTCTGGATTCAATCCCTTGATCGATCCATGTATTTCATCCAACTGATATCGGATCGCAGACAGCGCATCTCGCCGCGTGTGCTCGACTCCCTCAATTGCAATGGTGATCTTGCGGTCTTCAATATCGGCTTTGACCAGAGCGGTGTTCTCGCCAACCTTTAGCACGACGCCAGTGCGCCAGACGAAGTGATCTTTGATCTTCTGGTTCATACGAACGATAAAGCGGGTGATGACGCTGGAGGGCAGAACGGGATAGGCATACTCAAAGGCAGGGATGCCGTTGAATTTCAGATCGGACTGGTCTTTGGGTAGCAGGTCGGGTACGAGAAAAGTTATGTCAGGCTCGATGTCGTAGCACAGTTCAAACTTCTTCATCATATCAACAATGAAAAGACGTTTGTTTTGCGGGTATTCTGACGTACTCAAAATATGATCGAGCAACGGCAAAGTCAAAACACCTTTGTTTGCAAAGAGCGCTTTGTCATTCAGGATTTTATAAACTCCATTTGTCACCCACTGCGGATTAAGAATGCCCAACTCAGCCAAACGACGATCATCCTGAAAGTGCAGGACAACGCCGAGGTCGTGCAGGAAGCCGATCAGCGTGCGTTGACTGGTCTCGTCGCTAACTTCGTTCTCGGCGCACAGTTCGAGATATTTATCGTAGGTGATGAAATTGGCATCGCGCCCCAGTCCTTCCAGTTTGGTTTTGACAGTAAACCAGGCTTCAGGCAGCAGATCGCGGACGTGCGGCATGTTGTTGACCTTTTCGGCGATGGCGGCCTTGAGTTCTTCGATTCCTGCACCTGTGGCAGCTGAGGTTTCGAGGATGCCGATGATGTTGGGATATTTCTTTTGCAAGCCCGTGCGGTCAATGTCGAGCGGGTGCTGGTCAATTTTGTTGCCGACAATCAGCACAGGTGACTCTCCGCCGAAGGATTGAATGATCTTGAGCCAGTATTCAACACGGTTTTCTGCCTGAGTTAATCTTGAATCAAGAATCAAAAGGTAAAGACTGCGCTTGGTGAGAAAGAACTGGTGCGTGGCGTGCATGATTTCCTGCCCGCCGAAATCCCACAAATTAATAATAATATCTTGTTTGTCACTATGGGGACCATAATTACTCTTTACATGCCAACGGGCAATTGCGATGCCCTCTGTTTTGCCAACCATGCGATCGAATTTTCCGCTGATAATTCGCATTACGAGAGATGTTTTCCCTACCGCGCCTTCCCCCACTAAAATGAGTTTCATTTCATGAATAGGTAACGATCCGGTTGCACTTTTCTGTATCGAAAAATAATAGTTTAATATCTCAGAAGGACGGTCAATTCGATCTGCTATTTCAATAGGAATTGTCAGGGCATTTCCTCTCAAATCAAGATGTGACAGCTTTTTTAGGTTGACAAACGATGGAGACAACTGAGTTATATGATTCAGTCCTGAATAATGTTCGTAGGTGTTCCAATCCCCGCCTTCATCGTCCGACTCCCCTTCTTCATAGTCATTTGATAAATCAAGAAATTCAAGGTCGGTGAAGCTCCCGATTTCGGGTGGAAGAGACGATAAATTATTTCCTCTCAGGTCAAGATATTTCAGCTTTTTAAGTTTGCCTATTTCAGGAGGTATGAATTCCAGGCCAAGGTCAGAACGATCAATCGTTGTGGAGCCATTAACTATATATTTATGATTGCCGCCCCTAATGGTAAGCGATTCCAAGTTCGTAAGTTCCCATAATTGCGATGGAATCTTAGTTATTCTGTTAAGAGTTAATGTCTTTGCTCCCGATAAGGCAGCCTCTCTTATTTTGCGTAGCGCCTCTTCATAAGATTCAATTTCTTCCATGTAGACTCCTTGCAGTGCTTTCCAGACTCATGCAGTGGGGGGCAAATCTTCGTGTTGCATGCCAAAGCCTTTTGCCTTAACCTTGATTTTCCTAATTTGCTTGATTGCCCTGATGTACAAGACTTCAAATCATGGTCATCCTCTAATCCTTCTAATCATGGTTAAGACCTTTCATACATTTCAGCGAAGTGTTCCATCAACAGGCGGTGGACGAAGATATATCCGCCACCGACGCGGCGCAGGAAGATCAAGTCAACGCAGTGGTTGAGATTTACGGGATTTCCCTAATCATGGTCATCTTGTTATAAACCTTCCTTCAATCATTGCATTAAACATAAGATGCTTTTTCAAGGTAATCTTCTAATCCTTCAAATCATGGTCGAGTTTGTTATTGTGAACGCGCTTGAATTGTAATCTCTTTTGCGCCGAAATTGATCAACAGACCAATTTCCATTTTGTACGCTTCGAGATAATTCATGGCTTGGGCAAGATGGGCGTCCTCCAATTGGATGACCGCTTTGAGTTCGACCATAATCAGGTTTTCGATGAAGAAGTCCACGCGGCGTGTGCCGATCTCCTGTCCGCGATAATGAATGGACATTTCCTTTTCACGTTCAAAGGCAAGATTGTGATAAGGAAACTCAATTTCCAGCGCGCGTTGATAAATGACTTCTTGAAAGCCGTTGCCCAGCGTGGATTGGACCTTCATGGCGGCGGCAATAATACGGCGGGTCAAATCTTCATGCTGCATACCTTGATTTCCTTGATACCCATGATTATCTTAACTGTGATTACCAGATTCCCTTGAGACACAAGACGCCCAATCATGGTAATCCACCTTTTCTCCCCTCCTTTCCGCCCTGCCCGCGGGGGGCGCCCCGGTTCCCCGGCTCTTTCTCCCCCTTTTTTTTTCCTTCTTTTTTTGGAAATCCTTGCCTAATCTAAGGTTAAGATGTTGAAGAATTTTTGGATGATGGTTTGGTGACGGTGTTATTGTCCCCGATAATGACAGGCTATCCACTACATCCCGCCAATGGAGATGCTTTTATTTTCAGACTGGGGTGATTTCTTTTGATCAGCCATGAGATTGGCGGTTTATCTTTTTGGGGACATATCCCCGCTCAAAGATAAATCAAGGATAGTTGAGAGGGGGAATTCTGTCAATTTACTGAATGTCACCTCTTTTTGCGGGAGTATAACTCGAACAGAAATAGTGGTCAGATTGCGATTATTACGGCGGAGTCAGCATGGAAAGACCAATGCTCTTCAAAATCTCCTAAACGGCACAGTCACTGAAGGGTTGTCTATTTATGGATGCCTATTGATGTGAGCGAAGAGATCAATCAATTGAAAGAAAGAAGGGCTGCTTATATTACGCAAGGAGACTATTTCATAATAGGAAATGCGTAGTGTTTCGGTTGCTCTACTTTGGGTATACAAAGAGGGCTTCCAGTGTTGGAAGCCCTCTTTTTGCCAAATTTAGGCGGTTTTCTGTTGATTTCGTGCCGTTTTTAGTGCCCCAGCCAGGAGTCGAACCCGGAACCTACTGATCCGAAGTCAGGCGCTCTATCCATTGAGCTACTAGGGCATGGGCGAAATTATACACGATTGCAGGCTGATTCAATTGGCAGGAAAAGGTCACTGCATCAATGGCATTTTTTGAAAGCCAGATTGGAGTACTTTCAATTCGTTCGCGATTTTGACCGTCTTTCTCGGATATGCTCGCCCAAGAGTCGGATCTCTTCCCGTTCGGCGGCCACGAGGATCAGGGTGTTTTCAAAGGAAGGTTTTTCTTCTTCCGGAACGATTTCAAGCAGATGCTTAATCTGCGCGAGGCGCGCATTCTTTTGGTTGAGCAATATTCGTATTCGTGTGCGATATTCCCCATAGAAATTAGGTCCGCTGAATTTTTCATGCGCGGGAGAATGTTCACCTTGCGCAAGGAGTTCTTCGATCGCGTGAATAAAATCTTCCATATTGATCGGCTTCTTGATAAAACGGGTCGCGCCAAGAGTGAACGCAAAGATCTTATCTTCAGGTTCAATGTAAAATGCCGAGATTAATATCACTGGAATATTTTGAGTATTAGTATTCGAACGCAATGCATTAAGCAGGCTGAAGCCGTCCATCTTTGGCATTAAGATATCCGTGATGATCAGTGCAGGACGTTCACTTTGCATAACATCCAAAGCTTCAGCGCCATTATGGGCTGTAAGCACGCGATAGCCTTTAAAAATTAGCGTTGTTTCCAGAAATTTCAAGATATCATTATTGTCTTCTACCACCAGTAAGTAACCTTGATTAATTGACATTGTCTATTTTCCTTATCAAATAATAAAATAGTAATGGCAGTTTTAATTCTGTAACCAAGTAATTACAAACTACTTTCCATGCAATTTGTACGAGCCTACCACGATTCACGGGAGAGCGCTTCTATCGCAAAGGATGGAAAAATGATGGTTTTTTTGATGCAGATGCAATATGCCAAGCCCGCCAAAAGAACCTTGGAGGGTGTAAGAGTCCAATGCAAAAACGGCTGCCCCGCTGAAATTCAATTCTGAACGGAGAAAAAGGCCGCTCTTTTCCGTGCCTTCCGTTAAATCTATGTACAAAAAAGAAGGCGATAAGGACTTAAGAACCACACTCTGAACGCCGGTGCATGACCGAAAATAGGCGCGATTGCAACCTGCATGATAGAATCAATTATCTCTTCATAAGGATGTTAATTTATGGCTGACATTAAAGAATTTAGCGAACGGGTGATCGGTAATCTGGAGAAGGTGATCGTTGGAAAGCGGCAGTCCATCGAGTTGATCGTGATCGGGTTGTTGTGTCAGGGACATGTGTTGATCGAAGATGTTCCGGGGGTGGGCAAGACGATGCTGGCGCGGAGTCTTGCGCGTTCGCTGGACTGCACATTTAATCGCATCCAGTTCACGCCGGACATGCTGCCGAGCGATGTGACCGGCGTTTCGATTTATAACCAGCAGGCGAATCAATTCGAATTCCGGCCGGGTCCCATTATTGGGCAGATCATTCTCGCGGATGAGATCAATCGCGCCACGCCCAAGACCCAGGCCGCGCTGCTTGAAGCGATGGAAGAGCGCCAGGTGACGGTGGACGGCACGACCCACATTCTGCCCAAGCCTTTCATGGTACTGGCAACCCAAAACCCGATTGAATATGAAGGAACTTTTCCGCTCCCTGAAGCGCAATTGGACCGTTTCCTGCTTCGGATGCGGTTAGGATATCCATCCATGCTGGATGAGATCCGCGTGCTGGACGACCAGCAGATACAACACCCGCTTGAAGCGCTGAGATCGGTTGTAACCTTGGTGGAGATCTTGCAGGCGGTGGATGATGTAAAGCAGGTTTATATTTCCCCGGCCATTAAAAAATATATTGTTGAATTAACAATGCGCACCCGCCAGAGCGCGGATGTTTATCTTGGAGCCAGCCCGCGCGGAAGTCTTTCGCTGGCCCGCGCAGGACAGGCGCGCGCGGCGCTGATGGGGCGCGACTTTGTATTACCGGATGATATTCAGTCGCTGGCCGTGGCTGTTTTGGCGCACCGAATTATCGTCAGCCCTGCTGCGCGTTTGAGCGACCTAAGCTCAGACCGTATCATCCAGGAGATCATTCACGCCATGCCGGTGCCGGGCGGTGATTTTGCCTCAGACCCGGAACGGAAGATATCTAAATGAAAGCTGGGCGGATCTTGCTCGCCCTGATCCTGCTGATCGGTTCTGTGGGAGTATTGACCACAGGCAAGGTCATGTACGCGCGATTTCTTTACCTGAGTGTTTTGCTGGCGATCGGCAGCTGGATATGGACGCGCTGGGCGGTAAGGGGTTTGCAGGTGCAGAGAAGCGCTCGCGTACAACGCGCGAATGTTGGCGATGTCTTTGAAGAAAAATTCAATATCTCGAATGACAGCCGCGTGATGGTGCCATGGCTCGAGGTCATGAATCAATCCTTGATCCCGTTTGCGGCTGGTTCGCGCCTGTTTACTTATCTGAGCGGTCATCACAAACAATCCTATCTTGCGCGGACATGGCTCACGCTGCGCGGAGGATTTGTGCTTGGACCGACGCGCGTTTCCACGGGCGATCCGTTTGGTTTATTTAGCGCGAGCAAAGTGATCGCGCCTGAACGCACCCTGGTGGTGTTCCCGATCATTTTTGAGATCAAGTCGTTCGTCTTCCCGCCCGGGCTTTTGCCGGGCGGACAGGTCATTCGCAGGAAGTCGGCGGATATTACACCGCACGCGGCTGGAGTGCGTGAGTACGTGCATGGCGATGCCATGAAGCGTATCCATTGGCCCACCAGCGCCCGCAGGGGTCATTTAATGGTCAAGGAGTTTGAGCAGGATCCGCAGGCCGAAATCTGGCTGTACCTTGATTCGCAAAAAGATGTGCATTACGCGAAACCATATCAGCTCGAGGAAATTCCAATTGAGATGATGATGTTTAAAAAACGCCCTAAATTTAAGCTGCCGCCAGCTACGCTTGAATATTCCATCAGCATCACCGCGTCCCTTTCACATTATTTTATTGGGCAGCGCCGCGCGGTGGGATATGTCAGCGCGGGGCAAACATTTATCGTACACTCGGCGGAACACAGCGAGCGGCAGGAGGCGAAAATTTTGGAGACACTGGCTTTTGTGGAAGCCAACGGCAGCCTTTCGATTGCGGCGCTGGTCGCCGTACAGGCGTCCCAGCTTCCGCAAGGCTCAAGCGTTATTCTCGTTACTCCAACAGTGCGCCCCGACCTTATTCACGCGGTGGACGATCTGCAGAGGCGCTTTTTGCGGCCAGTGGTTGTTTTGCTGGATGCGGAAACCTTTGGCGGTGTGCGCGGTACGCAAAATCTGGTGGCCTCTTTGCGCGAGCGGCGCGTGCCCGTTGTTATTATTAAATGCGACGCCGATCTTCCACAGGCGCTGTCGATTGTTCCGACTACAATAAATTCACAGGAAATAAGCCGATGGCAAGAACCAATATTGTCACACTAGATCTAAACTTTCAAAATAAGACCCAGGCGATCGCGTCTTATTTGATCAGACATGCGACCGGCGCGGTGCTGGTCGAAAGCGGACCGGGCTCGACTCTTTCTGCACTGCAAGCTGGTCTTGCTCGGGAAGGATTATCCCCCCGCGACATTACCCACGTCCTGCTCACGCATATTCACCTCGACCATGCGGGCGCGGCGGGCTGGTTGTCGCGTCATGGGGCGCAGGTGTTTGTCCACCCGAACGGCGCGGCGCACATGCTCAACCCTGAAAAACTCATCGCCAGCGCCACGCGCATTTACGGGGACAGGATGGATACGCTCTGGGGCGAGTTCCTGCCTGTTCTGGAGCAACAGCTCACAGTCCCGCAGGATGCGGAAGAGATCGCTATCGGGAACTTAAGATTTGTGGCCGTCAATACGCCCGGCCATGCCGAGCATCATTATTCCTATCTGTTCGAAGACCTATGTTTTAGCGGAGACGTGGGCGGTGTGCGGATTCCGGGGTATCCATATTTGCGCGCGCCGATGCCTCCGCCTGAATTACATTTTGGCAGGTGGCGCGAGAGCATTGCGCGGCTGCGTTCTTTAAAATTCACCCGCATTGCCCCCACTCATTTTGGGATTTTTGACGATGTAGATTGGCACTTGAATGAGCTGCAAAGTAAGCTTGACGCTTCTGAAAAATGGCTCGAAGAGACCATGCCCGCCGACCCGCCTGTGGACGAGTTGCGCGCCAGGTTCGTGGAATGGATGAACGAGCAAGGCCGCGCCCAAAACCTGAGCGAGGATGTCGTCACGGCCTACGCGCTGGCGAATCCGCTTGACATGAGCGTGGACGGGATGGTCCGCTACTGGAAAAAGGCAAGGACGTAATTCGATAAATGTCACGCATAATGCATGATGCATGAAACATGGCAGAAAAGGATAATAAAGATATACTCTATACGCCAAACTTCGGAATTCCCATTGGGGCTGTCGAAAAGCGGCGAATTATGAATGTTTTCAAAGTTTTTATTAAGGAGCAACCATGAAGGATTTTCTCGCGATCTCAGATTACACATCTGATGAAATTCAAGACCTGCTCGACCTGGCAGTAAAACTTAAAAAGCAGTATTTCAAAAAGGGGAACAAGCCGATATTCAAAGGTAAAGTATTGGGAATGATCTTCCAGAAGCCGAGCCTGCGCACCCGCATCTCCTTTGATATGGCCATGCGGCATTGCGGCGGTGACGCGCTTTATCTTTCACCGAGCGAGATCGGACTGGGCAAACGCGAATCCATTGCGGATGTGGCGCGCGTGCTGTCCGGTTATGTGCACGGTCTGATGGCGCGGGTTTTCGAACACGATCATGTCATGGAATTGGCAACTTGGTCTGAGATCCCCGTTGTGAATGGACTGAGTGATTACAATCATCCCTGCCAGGGCATGGCGGATGCGCTGACGATTCAGGAAAAATTCGGCGCGAAATCCAAAGGCTTGAACGTCAGTTATATCGGTGACGGGAATAATGTGACCACTTCGCTGATGCATGTTTCTGCATTGCTCGGCTGGAACTTTACTGTTGCAACTCCAGAAGGGTACGATACAAATCCAAAGGCGATCGAGATCGCCAAACGGATCGCGAAGAAAACCAAAAGCAAGCTGACCTTCCTGCGCGATCCGCATGAAGCTGTCAAAGGCGCGCATGTGATCTATACCGACACATGGACCTCGATGGGGCAGGAAGAGGAAACCGCCAAACGTGAACTGGTCTTCCCTCCATACCAGGTGAATGCGAAACTGGTAAAAGAAGCGGATAAAGACGTCATTGTCATGCATTGTCTTCCCGCGCATCGCAATCACGAGTTGACCGATGAAGTCGCGGACGGCAAGCACTCGGTCATCTTCCCACAGGCTCATAATCGTTTGCACGCCCAGAAGGCAATTCTGGCACGCTTGTTTGATGCGGCTTAAAAATCATTAACCACAAAGGAACGAAGGGTATAAAGGTTTTAAAGATTTTCCCTCGAGTTCTTTAGTGTCCCTTTGTGGTCTAACCTCTTAAAAGGATAATTAATGAATACACAAGATTTTATCAGCATGGAAGAACAGTACGGCGCGCATAACTATCATCCTTTGGATGTGGTGATCGAAAGGGCTGAGGGCGTATGGGTCTATGATGTGGAGGGAAAGAAATATCTCGATTGTTTGAGCGCGTATTCCGCGGTCAACCAGGGACATGTCCATCCGCAAATTTTGGCGGCATTGCTTGAACAGGCGAAGCGGGTTACCCTGACTTCGCGCGCATTCCGCAACGACCAATTGCCTTTGCTCTACAAAGAACTCTCTGAGATGACAGGCTACGAAATGTCCCTGCCGATGAATTCCGGCGCAGAGGCGGTTGAGACCGCTGTCAAGCTGGCGCGCAAGTGGGCATATCAGGTGAAGAAGGTTCCGCGCCATCAGGCTGAGATCATTGTCGCTTCGGGAAATTTCCACGGGCGCACGGTCACCATTGTTTCCTTCTCGACCGAACCTTCCTACCGCGATGACTTTGGTCCGTTCACGCCGGGTTTCGTCACCGTGAAATATGGCGACGCGGACGAACTGGAAAAAGCGATCACCCCCAACACCGCAGCAGTTTTGCTAGAGCCGATCCAGGGTGAGGCTGGCGTGATCATTCCGCCCGCTGGATACTTGAAGAAGGTCTCTGAGATTTGCAGGAAGAATAACGTACTCTTTATGGCGGACGAGATTCAAACCGGTCTGGCCCGCACAGGAAAACTGTTCGCGGCGCATCATGAAGATGTCCGCGCTGACGTGACCATCATCGGCAAGGCTCTGGCTGGCGGATTTTACCCGGTCTCAGCGGTGCTGGCAGACAAGGCTATTCTTGGCTTGTTCACACCCGGCGAGCATGGGTCCACTTTCGGCGGCAATCCGCTCGCGGCGGCTGTATCCCGCGCCGCGTTGCGCGTGATCCGCGAGGAGAAACTTGCGGAACGTTCACAGCAATTGGGTGAATATTTCGTTGAGCAATTGAGCGAGATCCCCAGCCCGCATATTAAAGAAGTGCGCGGACGCGGATTATTAATTGGTGTCGAACTTAAGCCTGAGGCAAAGGGCGCCCGCCGCTTCTGTGAAGCGTTACAGACCAAGGGCATCCTCGCAAAAGAGACGCACGATAACGTGATCCGTTTTGCCCCGCCGCTCGTCATTGACAGGGAAACCATTGATTGGGCGCTTCCGTCGATTCGTGAAGTTCTCAATATGGCGTAATAATTTTTGACCCTGAAGGTTTCAATGACCTTTAGGGTCTTTTATGTGGAGGCACATTATGTACATTGGAATACCAAAAGAAAGCAGACCCTTTGAGTATCGCGTGGGTCTTTCCCCGGCCGGGGTGGAGATCCTCTCCCAGAACGGCCACCAGATATTCGTCGAGCATGGGGCGGGCCTGGGGGCGGGATTCAGCGATCAGGAATACGAGCGGGCCGGGGCGCGTATCGCCTATTCCGCCGAGGAAGTCTTTGGACGGGCAGATTTACTGCTAAAGATCTCGCGTCCTTTGAAAAATGAAATGGAATGGTTGAAGGATGGCGCGATCCTGACCGGACTGCTGCACCTCGCTTCCAGTTCGCAGGATCAGATTGACCTGCTGTTGGAAAAGAAGATCACCGCGCTGGCCTATGAACAGATCACGGACGCAAGCGGCGCGCTGGCTGTTTTGCGCCCGTTCAGTTTGATCTGCGGCGCGATGATCCCGCAGATCGCGGCGCGCCTGCTGCAGAATAATTGGGGCGGTAAGGGAATATTGCTCAGCGGGCTGCCGGGCGTGCCTTCGGCGGAAGTCGTGATCATCGGCGGCGGTGTGGTGGGCATGTCTGCTACACAGGCCATGCTTGGCGCCGGCGCGCAGGTGACGGTGATCGACAAGAGCTTGAGCGTGCTGGAAAAAGTGGCTGAAAGATTCCCCAGGGCTGTAACGATGATCTCGACCAAGCGCAACCTGGAACGGGCCACCGCTTTTGCCGATGTTGTGATCGGCGCCGTGCTGGTCAGCGGACAACGCGCGCCGGTGGTGGTGACGCGCGAGATGGTGCGCGCCATGAAACCGCGTTCGATCATTATCGACGTCAGCATCGACCAGGGCGGCTGTTTTGAAACATCGCGCCCGACCACGCATGAGCATCCCACCTTTGTGGATGAAGGCATGGTGCATTATTGTGTTCCGAACATCCCCGGCGTGGTGGCTCGTACCGCCAGCCATGTGTTTTTGAATGCGGCAATTCCGTACATTCTTGAAGTTGCGAATAACGGTATTGAGAAAGTGATGGTGGAAAACCCATCCATTGAATTGGCGATTAATACACACGACGGAAAAATGCGAAACCTTGTCCGTCTGAATGCAAGTGAGGAATAAGATGGTTGCAGCAAATATTTATCAATCACGCGTAACCACAGCGCAGGAAGCTGTGAAGGTGATCAAATCGGGTCACCGCATATTCCTTACAGGTAATGTGTCTGTCCCGCAAAAACTTCTCGCGGCTCTCGTGGAATACGCGCCAAACATTAACAGTGTTGAAGTTTGCCAGGCGCTGACCGTCGGCTCCGCTGACTATGTCGGCCCTGAGATGGAAGGCCACCTGCGGGTGAATTCCATGTTCATCAGCGCCAATATCCGCAAGGCCGTGCAGGAAGGCCGCGCAGATTTTACGCCCGTTTTGCTTTCGGAATTTCCGTTGCTTTTCAAGCGCGGTGTTTTGCCTTTGGATGTGGCGCTTGTTCACGTATCCCCTCCGGACGAGCATGGTTTTTGCAGCCTGGGGGTTGAAGTGGGTCTCACCAAAACAGCGGCTGAATCTGCGAAGATCATTATTGCCGAAGTCAATGAGAAAATGCCGCGCACTTTGGGCGATTCTTTCATTCATGTCAGCCGCCTGACTCATATCGTGCCTGTAAACTATCCGATCCCGGAACATATCATGGCCTCGGAAGGCAGGTCAGATATTATTGAAAAGATCGCCGGGCACGTTGCCTCGTTGATCCCCGACGGCGCGACCATGCAGCTTGGCATCGGCGCGATCCCGGATGCGGTCTTGAAATATCTTTTCGACAAAAAAGATCTTGGCATTCATACCGAGCTATTTTCGGACGGCGTGATCGATCTCGTCAACGCGGGTGTGTTGACCAATGCTAGAAAATCACTGCATCCCGGCAAGATCGTTTCCGGGTTTATTCTCGGCACAAAACGATTATATGAATGGGTGGACGACAACCCGATGATCGAATTGCACCGCTCTGAATATGTGAACGACCCCTTCGTCATCGCGCAAAACGACCGCATGGTGGCGGTCAACTCGGCGATCGAAGTTGACCTGACGGGTCAGATCTGCGCCGACAGTATCGGACCCAAACTGTACAGCGGTGTCGGCGGCCAGCTTGACTTTGTTTATGGCGCATCCCGTTCCAAGGGCGGCGTGCCCATCATCGCACTGCCGAGTGTTGCCACTTTGCGGGATGGAACTCAATTAAGCAAGATCGTTTCGATGCTGAAGCCCGGCGCCGGCGTCGTTACCAGCCGCAACCACGTCCGTTTTGTGGTGACTGAACACGGCATAGCCGACCTGTATGGCAAGACCATCCGCCAGCGCGCGCAGGCGCTGATTAATGTCGCGGATCCTCAATTCCGTGAGGGATTGTTGCAACAGGCAAGGGAACTACACTACCTGTAGCATCCTCATCATACGAAGCCTGCCGCATGGTTGCGAACCGCGTAACCTTGCGGCAGTTTTTATGTTACACAAGTCATAATGGAACTATTCCCTCAATGAGACCTGGTGGTCACTTGGTAATTGATCAACCCAGGAAGGAAAGGAAACCACATGAGAAGAGCAAAGATCGTTGCGACCATCGGACCCGCTTCTGATTCAGAACAGGTCTTGGAGTCATTGATCAAAGCCGGGATGAATATCGCCCGCCTAAATTTTTCACACGGCACACACGAACAGCATCGGATGCGCATCGCGGCCATTCGAGGCGCTGCCAATAAACTGGAAATGCCCGTCGGTATTTTGCAGGACCTGCAAGGACCGAAGATCAGGGTGGGCAGGCTCTCCGCCCCGATCCAGCTAGCGGTTGACGAGCAAGTCTGCCTGTACGCGACTCAGGATGAATTTCCAAAGACCGCCAATCAACTGATCCCGGTGGATTTTCGTGAGATGTTCGAGTCTGTTCATAACGGAGATCGTCTCCTGCTTGACGATGGGCGGCTCGCGCTCGAAGTGGTATCTGCTGAAGGGCGGGTTGTCTGCGCGAAGGTTTTGGTGGGCGGGGCGCTCTCATCGCATAAAGGCATCAACCTGCCCGGGGTTAAACTCCGCATTGCAGGGTTTACCGAGAAGGATAAAGCCGACCTGGCTTTTGGTATTTCGCAGGGAGTGGACGCGGTGGCGATCTCGTTCGTGCGCAGCGTGGAAGATGTCAAGGCGGTACGCGCGGCAATGGAGCAACTTTCACAGGGAAAACACATGCCGCTTCTGATCGCCAAGCTTGAAAAACCGGAAGCCATGAATGAATTGGAAGCCATCCTGGATGTGGTGGACGGCGTGATGGTGGCGCGCGGCGACCTGGGCGTGGAGCTTCCACCGGAACGCGTGCCCACCCTGCAAAAGATGATCATTCATTCCGCAAACGCGCGCGCCAAGCTGGTGATCACCGCCACGCAAATGCTCGAATCGATGATCCAGAATCCACTGCCGACGCGCGCCGAAGCCTCGGATATCGCCAACGCGATTTTCGATGGGACCGACGCGGTCATGCTTTCCGCGGAAACCGCTTCCGGCGATTATCCCGCTGAAGCAGTTGCCATGATGTCGCGCATCGTTAAGGAAGCCGAGGCTCATTTTCTTGAGTGGGGCAGCCGCCAGGACCGCAGGATCGGATTGGGGGAGAGTGATGCGGCTTCAATGGCGCGGGCTGCGAAGGTGCTGGCTGACGATCCGGAAGTCCGCGCAGTGGCTGTTTTTACAATGCAGGGACGCTCAGCCTGGTTGATGTCCAAGGCGCGACCGTCAAAACGAACTCTGGCATTTACGCCGGAACAGGAAACCTATAATAAACTGGCCTTCTTGTGGGGTGTTCAGCCGTATCTTGCAAAATTTGCAACCACCATGGATGACATGATCGCCAATGTGGATGCGGCTTTGTTGAAGTCAGGCATTCAAGCCGGGCAGCAGGTGGTGCTTGTGTGTGGGTACCCGGTCGGCGCGCAGCGCCCGCCAAACATGGCCTTGCTTCACACCGTCGGCGCTGATGCGACCATTCATCTCACCCGCAAACTGGCGGAAGGAAACGTAAAAAAATAATCGCTTGGATTTCCATCCTCAATAAATTACTTTAAATCGGGCGCAGTCGTTAGCTCCATTGCATCCGTTATTCTCTGGTTGAGATCAAAATACCGATACTGATCAACGCGCCGCCGGCGAGGAAGAGCGGGGTGATCTTTTCAGCGAGGAAAAACCAACCGAGCAGCGTGCCCACTACCGGCTGTGCAAAGAACGTGAGCGATGCCAGTGCGGCGGGTAATTCGGCAAAGGCATAATTCCACAGGAACATCGCGATGGCGGTTGAGATGATCCCCAAAAATAATAATCCGCCGATGATGCCGATGGTGATCTGTCCGACCCCTTGTGTGTTGATCTCCCAAAGTCCGAGCGCGAGGCTGGAGGGCAGGCCGCCCAATAACATTACCGCGCTGGAGGTGAGCAGGTCGCCTGTTTGACTGACCTTGCGCACCAGCACGGAATATAAAGCCCAGGTAAGCGCGGCCGAGAGCAGGCTCATGTTCCCCCAAAACAAGGTGGGGGAGAGCTCCGCGTTGCGCGGGTCGATGACTGCCAGTACCCCGAGTGTGGATACGACCAGCGCGATGATGCGGCGTGTCGTCGTTTTTTCGCCAAGTAAGAATGGGGCAAAGATCAAAACAAAGGCAGGCGTGGCGGATGTGACCAGTGATCCGTTCGAAGCTGTGGAAAGTTTTGTGCCGACGAATTGAAAGCCAAGCGAGATGCCGTACCCTACAAAGCCAACCAGTAAACTTTTCCAAAATTGTTCCCTGGTAAATGCGGGTTTGTTCCTGCGGAAATGGATCACCATTCCCAACACCGCCGCGCCCATGATGAGGCGTATGGTGAGCAATGCAAAGGGCGGAATCACATCCAATACCACCTTGCTGACAACGTACATTCCGCCCCAAATAGATGCGGCTCCCAGACCTGCGAGCAATCCTGCGATGCTGTGCTTTTTCATAATGTCCCCGATTATATCGAATCAGTTTTCAATCCGCGCAGAAATCTGTTAACTTCATCAAATCCGCGCGAGTGCGTTACAACGCGGGGAAAAATAAGAAGCACCTTATTTGTTAATAAGCCGGAATGATCTTTCTTCCCACACAATGGTGGATGACGGCGCTTGTGTTCGGCGCAATTCTTCCGCCACAAATGTGAGTATCTCTTTGCGCCGTCCGCTGGCCCAGGGATATGCCGCGTCCCATTGATCTTCGGCAGGGATGGTAATGATGGCGACAGTTTCGCCGCCGCCAAATTCAAAATAAAATTCACAGATGTTCTTTTTTAACCAGCCTTCAGTGTATTGAACGCTGCCGGCAGGTCCTTTTTGAGTGATCTTTACTTTTGCCACGTGATAATCTCCTCTCGCTCTGCATGAATAAAATGACTCTTCTTTTGACGCGCGGGATGCAACCAAGGTTATCCGAACAGCGTATATTGCAATAATAACTGATAATGTAAAAGGAGAATAAAATGACCGCAGAAACAAAAACGAACGAGCAGGAAAGCCGGAGATCAAAAGTGATTCACAGGGGCGGCGCTTCAGATGCAGTGTATGGGTTCGGCCTGATCGGCGCGTGGATCTATTACATCAGCCATGCCGCCACGTTTGGGGCAGGTGTGCTGGGGTTTCTCAAAGGCATTGTCTGGCCTGCGATGTTGGTATATGAGCTGTTGAAATACCTCAACATGTAACCCGCTTGTTGTGCGGTGTGCGAGTCTCAACCGCCGAGATCCGTCCTCCGCACGCAATCCCCGAGCGACATTTGCACCGCTTCACCATGCCAAAATAACCATCAAGCACGGGCGAATTTCACCCACTTCGCATTGACGTCCAAACTTTTAATCCTCCAACCTGCATTGGACCACGCACGGGTATTTCGATGATTGCCTTCCGTCTCATGTTCCCACCATCTTTGGTCTTCGTACGCGGAGGATGGCAGTTTACTATTCAATATTCCTTCGATCTGTTCAAAGCCCAGCGTAATTTCTCTTTGGCTGACAGGAAGGTCTCGTAAGTAATTCTCAAGCGGCATATATTTTCCAGCCATTAAAAAACTCCTCCAAAAACATTCAAACAACCCATCAAGATTTCGACCCAACGCCCGCAAAGGCAGGGAATGGTTTTGTCATTGCAGACTATCCACAAAATCTTTTGATACCCGCAAGCCAACACCTGTTAATTCACAGACACGTTTGACAGCCGCAGGTTTATTGCTGACCAGGAGAAGGCATTTTAAATCGGCAATCACGTCATCGGGCAGTTCGATCTTGCCTGTCTTCTTGTTCATAGGATAAAGTGGATCGACTTTCTTGCACGTTTTTTCGTAAAGGTCATCGAGCGCTTTTAGAATTGATGGCTTAGATTTCTTTGGCATATATATTTCCAACCCCGCGCCAACACACATCTACACGTGAACACCAAACAGATCGTTGACTTGTACCACTATCTATGCAGTACTGGTGTCTCTGCCAGCGCGAATCTGTTTTCTCCAGATCCAGCCTACTAAGAATAACAGACCGATCAACGCGGGCAAACCTGCGATGAGCACATACGCGATCCAATCAAACCCCCGCATGAACGACACGTACCAGATTGCCCATCCGATGAACAGAAGCGCACCAAACCATTCACGTTTCCAAGCGATGAAAACAGCAATCGCCAGCAACATAGACGGAATGAGATGCATGAACAATCCGACGATGGTTCCCCAGAAACCAAGCTGCGCGTCGAAAATGTCCAGCGCAAACAAGCTTATAAACAAGATGAACAGGATGCCCGCAACACGTGGCGTCCAGAACAGGGTTTGTTTGAGGGTTTTATTCATGGCGTCCTCCAACATCATCATAGCACGCCTACTTTAAAAATCAAGTTCGAAAGCAATAGAAATACTATCTTCCAAAACTCTGACTCAACATTGACTCAAACAGCCCCTCCACCTGCCGCGTAGATTGCGAAGCACCCATCCGCCCTCGCAGTGACTCGACCAAACCAGACCTGACAGGTTTCACTGTGACGCGACTCGATCGCAACCTCCACGCGGACATGAGACTCTGAACGCAAGACTCTCGTGGAAACCTGTCAGGTCTTTTCACGAAAACTCTCCGCCAGCAGACTCTCAAACAACCCCTCCACTTTCAATCATTTCCTTGTGGGTGCGTTCTTCGCTGATTTGCCGAGGTATGTTGTTTAGCGAAATTTATCCAGGTTCTATCTTCTGTAACGTTAGCGTTGTTTTAGCAACATATCCACCAACACACGTGTGTCAGGACTAAAGGTGGCGAATTCTTCGTCCGTGATTAGTTTCTCCTGCCTCCAGTTTGCCAAAATGACCAGGGCTTGGGAACGTTTGAAGTCATCGAAACACCTGCTCATCGTTTCGTCGCTCTCGTGGATATGACGATACAGATCAAGATAGCAGTCATGATGACCACCTTGGTGGGCGCGGGCGATAATGTCACCAGACCTTCCCAAAATGAGCTGACACAGGTGGTCGAGTGCCAGGGGTTTTAAGCGTGAGAGAATCTTCCAATCAGTTTCGGAAAAATTATTTTTCATAGCCAGACACCTTCGCCTGCTTTTGGGCGGGGTCGCGCAAATACCAGCCCGCGTGTTCCAACTGCGGGTCGATCATTTGCTTACGAGTTTGGTCTTCGGATATTTTACGGGGCATATGTCCCCTTGAATGGCATCCCTGTCTGTGGAATTCGATTATGCACAAGTATATACGAATCCATTGAATGGACAAGTGTATTTTCGCCTGACTTACGCCCGCCCCAGCTGTTATCTTTTTTGTTAGGTTCCGGTCTCCTGGGAATCTCCACGCAGTACATTGGCAGTGATATGCTCATATTGAAAATAATTTTTCTTATGGTTCAAAATTGATTTTTTTCAAAAAGAGGTCTATGTGCAAAACGAAATTATCCTGATCCTCATCGGCGTGGCACTTGGCTTTATCGGTGTGGCCATTACGCGAATGAGCAGATCTGTCCTTGAAAGCAGACTTTCAACCCGCAAACAATACAAAGAAGAAATTCCCTCAGCAGGTAATAAGAATGAGGCGGGTTATTGGCCTGCATGGCTCAAATTGGTTGAAACACCAAAGGCATCCATATTTGAAGCGATCCTCGAGCGAACGTGGGCCGGGGAAGATATTACTTTTACGTCGTTGGAAAATATGGATCTGTCATCCCAGGCTCTTCAAAAAACGATACGCTTGAAAGAGTCGTTCCCGCAAACTATTTATGAGAATAGGACGAAATTCAGCAAGACCATAAGAATATTTAATCTGGCGCGAACGCAGATCCTGGGAAGGGATGAGGATTGCCAGATCGTCCTGTCAGAAATAAATGTGTCCAGACGCCATGCTTTGATCAATTTTGAAAACGAAAACTATGTGCTTTACGATATCAGCTCAAGCTCCGGCGTGTACGTTAATGGCAGCCGGGTGGCTTCTCAGGGAGTGATATTAAAACCTGATGATCTAATAATCATTGGGTTGACGGTCTTGATTTTTGAAGGCGATCCTCAGATATCAGAATGATAAGGCTGAAATCACTTACGCCTTGATATAAGTGATTCCACCGTAATTAACCCGCTTGAGCCTTTGCTGCCGGGGCGGGAGCATACAGCCCCGCATCCTGTACGATCCTCGGCACGATCTCTTCCCAGCCGACAGCCATAATGTGAATTCCGTGTACGCCTTGTTTGGTCTTGATCTTCTCGATCAATTCCAAAGTGATCTGCGCGCCTTCCTCCTGTTCATTGCCTTTTTCTTTGGCATCTTCCATGCGCTTGAGCACTTTCTCAGGGACAAAGACGCCCGGTATCTTGCTGTTCATGTACGCGGCGGTCTTGTAATTCTTGAGCGGAGTCAGGCCGACCATGATGTAGACTTTGTCCAGAATGCCGCGCCTGGCGATCTCATTCAGCCATTCATCCAGCGCGTCCGCGTCGAAGACAACATTGGTCTGGAAGAATTGCGCGCCCGCGTTGACCTTTTTCTGTTCGCGCAGCGCCTGGAATTTCATGTTGGATGCAAATGGGGAAGCCGCCGCGCCGAGGAAATATCTTGGCGGGCTTTTCATCTCGCGCCCATCCAGATATTTGCCTTCATCACGCATCCGCCGCATGATCCACAACATTTGGACCGAGTCGATGTCAACGATGTCCATCCGTCCGCGCGGGGAAGGGCTGAGCGCCATGCTGTCACCTGTGATACACAAGATGTTGCGGACACCCAAAGCCGCCGCGCCCACGACTTCGGATTGCAAGCCGACCCGTGTGCGGTCGCGCGCCGCGATCTGCATCACTGGTTCTGCGCCTTGTTCCAGGGCAAATTTACTGCACGCCCATGAAGACATGCGTGGAATGGCTGAGGGACTGTCTGTAAAATTCAACGCGGCTACATACGGCTTAAGCAGCTCAATATTCTGTTTCAACTTTTCAGTGTTGATCGAAAGGGGAGGTGTGACTTCTGCAGCAACCACAAATTCGCCGGCTTTCAATCGGCGCTCAAGTTCAGAGGCGGGTTCGCTGTATTTTGGCGCATGGTATAAAGAGTCGCCCTGCCACCAATCGGGCTGACGCACGGGTCTGAAAATGGAATCCAATGTCTTTGAAACAGAACCAGATTCCCGCGCGGTCAGATTCGTCACGATCTGCTTCGCGCCGATTTTTTTTGCCTGGCTAAAGACATCGCCCCACGAATCCGTCCCTGCTTTTTCCCAATCCATTGGCGGTAATACTTCAAGCAGCAAGGCTTCGCGCCCTAGTTTAAAAGACCGCTCGTAGATCTTATACCAAATACATGGGCGTGATTCATCCACGTAACATTTTTCCGGGGTCGAACCGCCGCACGGACCGTTGCGTAACCCCTTCGGGCATTCCATTGGGCAGATAAAGGCAGTTTCCTGCAGCAGGCAATTCCCGCACATGCGGCATCCAAACAACGGACCTTTTATGGCGAGTTCGATTTTTGCGAGCGCGCGTTTTTTGAACGTGGTTCGCTTGAACGGCATAAATGGAGGCTGCCAGCGTCGGCCGGGTGTGAAGACAGACATGCTCTACTCCTAATGGATTATATATTATATATAATTTTACCCCCAACTCGATTATCTTGAGAAGTCTCTGTTTTGGCGTATTGGCTGTAAAGAGATAAAATAATGGCGCTTCCTGTGATCCATATTTCTTAACTGAAGCCGTCATGTTGACGCAGCCCGCAAGTTTTCAGCCTGACATGTTGTCTGTGATTTGGGAACCCATAATTATGCTTCGTGTTGCAATGCTTTCTTATCATACCTGTCCGCTCGCCACACTGGGTGGGAAGGACACCGGTGGAATGAATGTGTATGTCCGCGACCTAACGCGTGAACTGGGGCGCATGGGTGTGCATATAGATGTCTTTACACGTTCGCAGGATGAACATGTTCCGCATGTTGTGCATGAATTGGGATTTGGCAACCGTGTTGTGCATGTGCCGTCAGGTCCCGAGACCCCCAAAGCCAAGAGTGAATTGGCAAATTACCTTCCTGAATTTGTGGAGGGCATCAAGCAATTCGCCCTGGAAAAAGGCATCCATTATGACGTGATCCATAGTCATTACTGGATGTCCGGGCTGGCGGCTGAATCCCTAAGCGATGCCTGGGGCGGAACGCCTATCGTGCACATGTTCCATACGCTGGGTGAAATGAAGAATCGTGTGGCTCGTTCGGAGAGTGAACGCGCGGACGAGAACCGGCTCAAAGGGGAGAGGCGGGTCCTTCGCCGGGCAGACCGCATCATCGCCGCCACGATAGCTGAAGCGACACAGTTGAGATTCCTCTACCGTGCAGAGCAACGCAAATTGGCGATCATCCCGCCCGGTGTGGATACGAGTCATTTTTATCCAATTCCCGCCGACGAAGCCAAGCAATTCCTCGGGTTGAAACCCGAGAATCGAATGGTGCTTTTTGTTGGGCGGATCGAGCCGCTTAAAGGCGTGGACACGTTGATCCAGGCCATGGCTTGTTTGGATTCGCAGGAGATCCATCGTCCCGTGCATCTTGCGATCATCGGCGGTGAGCCGGATGCGATCCCCGAAGATATGACCGAGGAAATGACCCGCCTGCAAAAATTATGCGACGAATTGTGCATGGGCGGCATGGTGGTCTTTTTGGGGATGCGCGGACAGGATACCCTGCCATATTATTACTCTGCGGCAGAAGTGGTTGTGATGCCTTCGTTATACGAATCTTTTGGAATGGTGGCGCTGGAGGCGATGGCCTGCGGCACGCCTGTCATCGCCTCGGAAGTGGGCGGGCTTGGCTACCTGGTTCAAAACGACGTGACGGGCTTCACCGTCCCGGATAGCGACCCCTCCGCGTTATGCGATAAGCTCTCGGCATTGCTGGGTGACGCCGATCTGCGCGAGGCGATGGGGACTCACGCCGCGCAATATTCACTGGATTACGCCTGGGAAAAAATTGCCGAACGTATCATTGAGGTGTATATGGGATTGACCGGTAACAAGGCGGAGTGACTTGCAATTTACGAAAAAATATTATCTTCCATCCAGAACTGGATGGTGTAATCCTTTATGCTTTATCATGGTATAAATTTGGTCGAGACCATTTAACCCATGTGAGCATGTTGGTAACATGGCTCAACATGCCATCGTAATTGGAAAAAGAAAAATATGAGTGACTATAACCGCACCACGCGAAAATGTTCTGTGAGTCAATTACACCCCGAACTGCGCCAGGCTGTTCGGAACTATTTTCAGGAACATGCCCTGGGAGAACCGGTTGCTGAAACCCTGCGCTGTTGTGAAACCATTTCCGAGAAGAAGAGCGTGAGCAGACTGGTATCCTGGCTGAATGATAATTCGGATAGGACCATTCACACTGGAATGCTGCTTACATCCCAATGGCTTATTTGGGTGCGCCGGGGAGACAGAACTGGCACCATGTTGACCGCGGCCAATCTACAGCTCATTTCCGTTGGCGTACATACTTCGATGTTTTCGAAAGAATATGGGCTGGAAGTATCCGGATATATACAGGGGTCCAAAAGCCCGCTGAACGGATATATTGGAATGGGGCCGGAAATTGCGGCGCAGGAATTTTGCGAAGATGTCAAACAGGCAGTCATCAAAGCGAATCCGCCATCTCCAAAAACCTGGCCCAAATGGCTGGGAGGATGAAACGAATGAATACTCCAAAGCATTTGACGATGGCAGAACTGGAAGCCGGACTGGATGCTATCCGCTATGCCCCAAAAAATGATGGTGTATTGGAGTTGATTGTGCGACGACCGCAAATTGAAGCACGGGAAATCCTGGAAGTTGGGGAACTTGACCTGGTTGAAGGGCTTGTTGGTGACAACTGGAAAGTCCGCGGAAGTTCACGGACATTGGATGGAACATCGCACCCCGATATGCAGCTCAATATCATGAATGCCCGCGTGATTGCCTTGGTGGCGCAGGAGAAAGAGCGATGGCAGCTGGCCGGGGATCAATTGTTTATTGACCTGGATTTAAGTATCGATAATGTGCCGCTGTCGGAAAACAACTTCAACTGCGCGGTATTAATGCCAAAGTAATGCAGCCTGGAAGGATCAGGGTTGGTGATGTGGTCAAGAAACTTCAACTTTAAAATTGTCCCTCCAATTACAGATTATTTATGCGAGATATGATGATTGAAGAAAATGGGAGAGTTCTGATTCCCTCATGTGCTGTAATCCCTGAAGAAACCGGATAAATATTTTGTCACTGTACAAAAAAAGGCTCCACTAGGCAGGAGTCCTTTCATTGGTGCGATTAGCTTAAACTTGCCATTATTTGTGCATTTTTTGAGCCACCTGTGGGATACGAACCCACGACCTGCTAATTACGAATTTCAAACCGAGTTGTCCATAGCGTATATTGAGGCTTTTTTAGGCCATTATGTTCTAAAAATGGGCAATAAATTGTACATATTATGCATTGTATCCATTCTGTGCAATGCGGTAGCTGTAAGGTAGCTGTAGTGAAAAGGGTTCCATCCGGAGATCTTTTTACCACCCATTTATAGCATTTAGGTTGTGATTTCATGCTACAAGTATTTGAAAAGGGATCGATATTTTATTCTCCATGATCTATTCCTCCTGGTTCAAGGATAAGGCTTGATCACACCCGATTGCGAAATCCTCAAAATCCTGAGCTGAAGTTTCTGACAGGAATCGCAAACTATTTTCAAACTGCGCGTAAACAAAAAAATATTTATCGGCTATCTTTTTTTATGGGGGGGTAATCCTAGACTGAGTTGTCGAGGATCGCGCGGGTGGTCAATCAATGTGCCTATGTCTCAGCACCTGCGATCAGTGAAGACTTAATAAGCATTTCGGTACGATCAAGCGAGTCTTTCCACAGACTGGCGTATGGATACTTTTTCTCTTCCTGGGTACAGCAGAGCTCAAGATATTTAATTGCGTAGCTGTATCTTATTTTCTTGTACTCATGTGGCCATCCCGGTTGCAAGACCCAAAACAAGTGAGGCATGACACGGTTTTCCACAAGTAGAGGTTTTATAAGTGAATGTTCGATATAAGAGAAAATATACTCGCGAACGGCATACTATTTGCGTTTACGAAACAAGCATCGAACTTGTCCCATGTCCGCCAGAAATTCTATAACAGGGTCTCACGCAAGTACTTTTTTTCGAATGTCTGCTCATCCTCCGATATGAGTGACCGAGGGATGGCTCGAGAAATGCCGTTGGACAGGTTCCCTGGAAGCGTTGGGGGTTTGAAGAACAAGAATAAATTTTGCTTCATTATCAAATGGGTTGCGCCATAAGTGGGGAAGGGTGGCTTCGAAAATGAGAATATCTTCTACTTCCAGCAGATAAACCCTTCCGTCAATCACATATTCAATTTTTCCCTGTAGACAATAAACAAACTCGTGCCCTGAGTGAACGACCTGCCGTTCTCCACCGCTGCCCGCTTTAGGTTCCAGTGTCATGATGAAGGGTTCCAATTCCTGAAATGGCAAAGTTTTCCCCATGCCTTCAATGCCCAATCCTTCACTTACTATCTTCGGTCGGGAACCGGATTTTAGATGTAATACGGAGGATGGTGTTTCCTCTTCAAAAAAATAGCTCATGCGAATATTAAGTGCTGCGGCCAGGCTTTGCAGTGTCGATACGCTGGGGGAGGTTTCATCCCGTTCGATCAGACTGATCGAATTGGGGGATAAGCCTGCCAGTCGAGCCAGATCACGTTGTGAAATGTTCCTTTCATCCCGCAATTGGCGTAATTTTTCACCGAGAGAAAATATTGTACCCATAATAAATTTTACCTTCCACCAGATATTCCCATGATTGATTTTAATTAAACTATAATTTCAATCATACCAGAGTGACATGAAACACACAATATTTTGTGACCTATGGAAAGCTAGAATCCTCCTGACAAGGCAGACGTGTTAAACCAGGCGCTTTTCATTGAAAAATAAGCTGATTTTATGGAAATGTGATAAATTTCACAAAAATTTAGTTTGTGTGTCAATAATAATGTTATTTATACCGTTTTAATATTACATTTATTACTAAAATAATTGACATACGTGTGTAATAATAGATTGTGTCATTTGCAAGATGTGCCATTATGTAGCTCTCTCGTTGAACAAGGTAAACCCCACCAAAGCCCTTATCTTCGGGGCGTAAATTGTTGTTCAATTTAATTTGTTGAGCATGGATAGTTAAAAAATGAAATTAGGTCATTATGTTGCCAAAAACTATTGAAAACAGCTTGGGTAGAAATAAAAAAGAACAACGGCAGGTTTCAAAGAAGAAAGATGCCAGTCTGGCTTCGGAGCGAGTGGGGCAGCAATTGCATATCATGCGAAAAGCCCGGCGGCTGTCGATTCGCGCATTGGCTGAGCTCAGCGGTTTGAGTGTGAACACCTTAAGCTTGATCGAAAACGGAAAGACATCACCCAGCGTCAGCACTTTACATCAACTCGCCCAAAGTTTGGATGTGCCCATCACTACATTTTTTGAGTTGGAACATCCTAAAAAAAAGATTGTGTATCAAAGAGCAGGGGAAAGACAGCAACTTGTTTTTTCTCAGGGTCAGATGGAAAACCTGAGTGCAGGGATGCCGAAAATGGGAAGCGAGCCGTTCATTACGCGGCTTGAGCCAAAGGCCAATAGCGGCTTGACGGCTATAGTGTACGCGGGGCGAGAATTTATTTATTGCCTCGAAGGCGAAATAACCTATACCATCGAAGATGAGGTGTATTTGCTTGCGCCAGGCGACAGCTTGATCTTTGATGCGTATACGCCCCATTCATGGCGTAATACGGCTTGCGGAAATTCGAGTGCCTTGCTTGTTTTGTGCCCGGTGGATTCCGCGGGTGATCTACCAGAACGCTATTTCATGCCATAAGTCAAAAAGATGAATATAACCTGGAGGTGAAAATGTTTACAAAAAACAATCGTTGGATATTTGCCTTGACGGCAACCGTGTTTGTCCTGCTCTTTGTAATGCTAAGCCTGCCAGCTCAAGTGTCTGCAGCGCAAAAGAGTGAGCTTGGACCCAATTCCTGTTTTACCTGTCACGAGGATTTGTACTACCTTCAGGATATGGGCAAGTATTACTGTATTACTGAACACAAGGATCGTTGTATTAACTGCCACGAAGGAAATGCGGCAGTGATGGTTAAGGAAGAGGCGCATTTGGCGCTGATAGCATACCCACAAAAAGATAATGGCGCAAAGTGTCAGGAGTGCCATGAGCAGGACTCCGAGGCGAGACTGGCTAAACTTTCTTCTTTGGGAGGATTTAACGAGGTTCTCGAGGCAGGTGCGTATATACCCTCCCAGGAGATTAGAAGTGGTTTTCCTGAAATGACGGAGATCAATCCGCCTCTGGAAAAGTGGCCTTGGCTGGCAGGTGCTCTGGTGCTCTTTTCATTGTGGTTGGTGCTTGTGTTTGTTTCACCGCAAAAACCGTAGTGTGATGAAGTTGTATTTTATGCACACGTTCGACCAATATATTGTTTGAAAAATACATTTTTATGGTAAAAATACAATATATTTGTTACATTTGTCACAAAATAAGTGACGCCTTTCACTGCCTGTCTGGAAATTGCACAGCTACAATGAACATGCTCGAATATACGCTTGTTTGAATAAGGAAGTTTGTCATATGCTATTAATGACCCCAACCCAGGAAGTTTCCCAGCTTGAAGCAGATCTTTGCTACGCCTTTGTGGACTCCACGCGTATCCTTATTTTGTACGCACTCTACGAGCATCCACATAACGTCACAGAGCTTACTCATAAACTTGGTACATCCCAATCGAAGATCTCGCGTCATTTGAAGGTCCTGCGGGATCATCAGATGGTTATCACTTCACGTCAAGGCGCGACCATCACGTATGAACTTGCTGACAGCCGCCTGATTGAAGCGCTCGAAATTTTACGCGGTGTATTACGCGAAAGCATTACAGTTAAATCCAGGCTGATCAATGGAGTTTCGTAGGTACTGCTCGTCAAGTGCCTATTATTTTGAGGAGAAGAATATGCAATATAAAAAGACCGCTTTTTATTTTCTCTTTGTTGGAATAGCGATGGTCATTGCTGCCAGCATTTTTTTGACAACAGCAACGCCTGTCAGCGCCCAATGCGGATCGCAGGCATCATCCTGCAAGAATTGTCATGAGGCGCAAGCTGAAATGCCAGTGAATGCGGACGGAACGGGCTGGCATCAATCTCATGCATTTGGTGATTTTTGCTATATCTGTCATGCTGGCAATAATCAGGCGACTGATAAAGCCGCTGCACACGAAGGGATGGCTGCTCCGCTTTCAGATGTCCAGGCCTCCTGTCAGCAGTGCCATGTGGCGGATCTGGATGCTCGCGCACAGGTTTACGCCACCACTTTGGGTGTGGAAATTGGCTCGGGTTCTTCAGCGCCAGCTTCGGGCGGGGATACTGCTGCGGCTCCTGTCGTCGCTGCATCTGCTCCCGTGATGGCATCAGACCAAAGCTGCAATGAGCTCGTTGTTGATGATCCGAACGCAGTCAACTACACACAGAATTACAACCAAATCGTATTGGGGAAGAAGCCCATTAATTGGGGCAATTCCATTTTGATGGGCTTGATCGGATTGATGGTCGTGGGCGGCGGCGGATTTGTGATCACACGCGAGAAGCTGGTCAATGTTTCATTTGGCGATACGCGCAAGGTTGAAGGCGAATATCCTGCCGATGTAGTTGAAATGCTGCCGAAGATCGCAGGACTCAAGGCGGATGCGCGCAAGTCTTTGAATAATGTTTTGGAAAATAAAAAAGCGGACAAGGTATTGGATCTGATGGACGCGGTTATCAAAAAGGACGAGGAGTAGATCATGAAATTCATTCTGAGTTACATCCGCAAGGAAGTATGGTCACCATATGTGGCAGGCATTTTGCTTGGATTGGTGGGCATTGCGGCAGTCTGGATCAGCAATAGTCTGCTGGGTGCTTCCGGCGCGTTTGAGAATTTGGCGGGCTTGATCGGCCAAACGGTTGCGCCGAAACTATTCGATAACATGTACTTTAATTTCATCATGCCACCGGGCATCACAGTGAGCGTTATTCTGCTCGTAGGGGTGTTTTTTGGCGGGATGATCGGTGCTGCAACCAGTGGAACACTTAAGTGGGGCAAGAAAGGCTGGGCTAATTCCGACGAACAATGGAAGCGTATCTTTGGCGCACAAACATGGAAGCGATGGTTGTTGGCCTTCCTCGGTGCCATCATTTTGGAATATGCGGCAGGCATCGCCGGCGGCTGTACCAGCGGATTGGCAATCTCGGGCGGTATGTTACTAGCCCCGGCTGCGTTTCTGTTCATCGCCGGTATGTTCGCGTCCGGTATTGTTACTGCGTTGGTTATTTATCGCAAAAACTATTAGGAGGCTGATATGACAAACTATATCGTTGCTCTTGTGCTTGGTGGGTTCTTTGGCTTTTCATTGAATAAAGCCGGGCTGACCAAGTACAACAAGATCGTAAATGTGTTTCGCTTTACAGACATGGCCGTACTTCAATTCATGATGACCGCTCTCGTGGTTGCCATGAGCGGGCTTTTTGCCCTGCGCGGTTTGGGCTTGATCACCTTCCCTGCCATTCCCGCAACCTATATTGTAGGGAACGTTATCGGCGGTTTGATCTTCGGTGTGGGCATGGCGCTCACAGGTTTCTGACCGGGTACTTGCGCTGCCGGTGGCGGCGAAGGCAAATTAGATTACATTGTTCCTGGTTTATTGGGTTTCTTAACTGGCGCAGTTATTTACGGCCTGACCTATCAACAAGTTTTTCCAGCGATTTCTGCAATTGCAAATTATGGCGGCACGACCATGCCTGACCTGTGGAATTTAAGTCCATTCCTGACCGTTCTAGTCTTTGGGCTAATGTCACTTTTGCTCTTCTATCTGATCGATCGTGCTGGATGGCAGCGGAAAGAGAAATAGGAATTAGGTAGTTTGGAATCAGGTTCATCCTGATTCCAAACTACCTAATATCTGACTTCGGAGAATTTCATGACAAAAGCAACGATCTCAAGAAGAGATTTCCTGAAATTTGGCGCAGCATCTGTCGGCGCATTGGCAGTCGGCCAGATGCTTTCGCCGATGGTGGCCAAAGCTGCAAAAGATAGCGGAGTATTAAATGCCGCCGGTGATGGCATCATTTCCACAATGTGCGAAATGTGTGTGTGGCGTTGCGGCGTTTTGGCAAAGATCAAAGAAGGTCGTGTTGTCAAATTGGATGGCAATCCCGAGCATCCCCATTCACGCGGGAATCTTTGTCCACGCGGGCAATCTGGACTAATGAACACGTACGATCCTGACCGTGTGCTGACTCCGCTCATTCGGGTTGGTCAGCGCGGTGAGGGAAAATTCCGCGAGGCTACTTGGGAAGAGGCGCTTGATCTGGTCGCCAGTAAAATGACTGAGATCAAAAATAAATACGGTGCGGAAGCGATGGTGTTTTCATCCACACATAATTTGAGCCAGCCATTGTTCGAGAATCTACTCTATGCATTTGGCTCTCCCAACTATGGCACGCAGCGCTCGTTGTGTTTCAACGCCATGATCGTCGCCAATCTGATGACCTATGGTATGGAAGAACCCGCCCGCATTTACGATGACAAACTTAAATATATTTTGTTGACTGGTCGTAACTTGCTTGAAGCGATCTCAACCTCCGAAACGTCTGACTTGAGTCATGCAATTGACCGTGGTGCGAAAGTGGTTTATCTCGATCCGCGCTATACAAAGACCGCATCCAAAGCGACCGAGTGGCTGCCCATTAAACCTGGGAACGATCTCGCTTTTCATCTGGCTTTACTCAACATAATCATCGGTGAGAACCTTTATAACAAATCATTCGTTGAAAAGAACACGATCGGCTTTGACGAACTGAAAAAAGAAGTCAGCCGTTATACGCCTGAATGGGCTGCTCCGCTGACAGGTATTCCCGCTGAAACCATTACACGCATCGCACATGAATTCGCTGATGCCGCTCCGCACGCCCTGGCTCATAACGGCTGGCGCACATCCAACTTTATCAACTCATTCCATACCCAACGTGCTATCAGCATCCTAAATGCATTGGTCGGCAACTGGGATGTGGTATTGAAGGAGGCAGGTGGTGAGGAAAGCGGTACTTTGGGTGCTCCGCCACAACCTGCTTATCCGCGTGTCTCTGCGCTGCGCCTTGATGGCGTGCCGTGGAAATATCCTGTCGTGCCGTTCAAGATCGGCGTATTTCAGGAACTGCGTGACAACATTGTCAGCGGTGACCCGTACCAGGCGCATGGCTGGTTTATCTCTCGTCAGAACCCGATCATGTCTTTGCCTGATCGCGGAAAAACTCTGGAAGCCTTTGGCAAGTTGGATTTCATCGTCACGGTGGATATCGTTTTGAATGATACAGCCTGGTTCTCAGATGTTGTTTTGCCCGAAGCATCCTATCTTGAACGCTACGATCCCCTGCTTCCAGTGGGTGACAAAGTCTTCCTGCGCCAGCCTGTGATCGAACCACAAGGCGAAGCCAAATCAGCACTATGGATTTATAAACAATTAGGCGAACGTCTTGGGCTTGGTGATTTCTTTCAATATGAAGATGAGGAAGATTATCTACGCCAGCAGCTTGCTCCGCTTGGAGTCAGCTTGGAGGAAGTCAAAGTCAAAGGGTATGCCGAAGCCCCGGAAACACCACATGCGGCGGAAGCGGCAGAGAAAAACTGGAACACTCCCAGCGGAAAGATCGAGTTGTACTCCGATACGCTTGCCAAAGTTGGTTTCCCTGGCGTACCCACCTGGGAAGAACCACCGCAGCCTGCTGAAGGTGAGTTCTATTTGCTGACTGGTAAAGTTGCGACGTCCACCCAGTTTGGAACGCAAAACAACCAACTGCTTCACAAATATTCAGATGACCCGCGCTTGTGGATCAATGCCAAAACTGCCGCGAGTCTCGGACTTGTGGATGAAGATTGGGTTGAAGTTAATAGTTCAGTCGGTCAGATCCATACCCGTTTATTGGTCACACAGGCCATTCGACCTGACTGCCTGTACATGACTCCGGGGTACGGTCATATCTCGAAAGGTTTGAAAACAGCCTTCGGCGTTGGCGCGAGCGATTCGACCGTCCATGTTACCTTCACTGATCCCATCAGCGGCGGACAGGCCCTCAGCCAGACCTTCGTAACGATCAAAAAGGCTTAGAGGTATATTATGACTGAAATTAAACATCACGCCTATCTCTTCGACGCCACACGCTGTATTGACTGCCGTGCCTGCATGGTGGCTTGCAGTGTCGAAAATAACATCGACATGGACAAGACCCGTATCTGGGTGGCCGGTCTTGGTGTCACAGGCGAATATCCCGAACTACAGCGCGGTACGATGGTTTATCACTGTATGCATTGCGACCATCCGGATTGCATGTCGGCGTGTCCTGTTGGCGCATATACAAAAGCCGATGATGGTCCTGTGACATACAACCCTGACCTGTGTATCGGCTGCCGTTATTGCATGAACGCCTGTCCGTTCGGCGTGCCGCACTTTGACTATGACAAGGGCATCATCGAAGGCGCGTTCATTGATAAATGCACCTTCTGCCCGCAGCGCATCTATAACGGACAGGAACCCGCCTGCGTTGAGACCTGTCCCACCGATGCGCTTGAATACGGCGACCGCGAAGAACTTATCGCGAAAGCCCATGCCCGTATCGCTGAGCATCCCACCCGTTATATTGACCACGTCTATGGCGAATTTGAAAATGGCGGCACATCCTATCTCATCCTCTCGCATGTCCCATTCAGCGAATTGGGTTTGCCCAATCTGCCTGAAACGCCAGTCAATGAAGTCAGCGAAAAAGTGATGGAAATGACCATCCCGTTTGCTCTTGGCTGGGGAGCCGTGCTGACCGCAGTCACAACAGGTGTGGCGCTTTACGATAAGAAAAAGGAAAAATCCGCAGCGGATAAAAAGGCGGAGACAACCAAATGAAACTTAATCTCACTGTTCAACCTCGCTTCCGCTTGAACTTTAGTCCGCTGGTCTGGATTCTATTGACCTTGATGGGCATTGCCTTTGTGGTCGCCATGATGCGCTACGCCTTTGGCATCGGTGTCATCAGCGACTTAAGCTATTCCTATCCCTGGGGTTTCTGGATCAGTTTTGACCTGTTCACGGGTGTTGCCATCAGCAGCGGCGGATTCCTCATGGCGGGCACGGTCTACATTCTGCGCATCAAAGAATTTGAACCACTGCTGCGTCCTTCCGTGTTAACTGCTTTCATTGGCTATGTTATGGTTGCCATTGCGCTGCTCGTTGATCTTGGTCAACCCCTGCGGATCTGGTATATGATGATCCATTGGAACGGCACTTCCGTTCTACTCGAGATCGGTATCTGTGTGATGTTGTATCTCACCGTGCTTGCCATTGAGTTTGCGCCGGTCGCTCTTGAAGGTTTCAAATTGCAAAAGTGGGCACACCTCATCCACAAGTTCATCATGCCTTTCGTTATCCTTGGCGTGGTGCTTTCTACATTACATCAATCATCCCTGGGCTCGCTCCTGCTCATCCAACCAAGTAAACTGCATCCGCTCTGGTGGACGCCCATCCTGCCGATCATGTTCTTCACTTCCGCAATTTCGATCGGTCTCGCGATGATCATCCTTGAGTCCTCGCTCAGTTCACGCTACTTCCAGCGCGGACTGGAGACTCACCTGCTTGCCAAACTTGCCAGGGCAATTCCCATTGTCCTCGTAATTTATGGGCTTCTCAAATTCAGCGAACTGGCTGTCGCAGGTGATCTCGGTTACCTCTTTACCAGCGGAGCTATGAGCATCCTCTTCTGGGCTGAAATCCTCATTGGCGTCGTCACACCGATCGTGTGGTTCTCCATCAAGGAGAATCGCGAAAGCGCAAATGGCCTGCTGACAGGCGCGATCATTGTTCTTGGCGGCATGATCCTCAACCGCTTCAATGTAAGTTGGTTCGCGGTCAAGCATCCCGATCCCATGTTCTATATGCCAACCTTTATGAGCAATGTCAAGTACTTCCCGACGCTGCCCGAAGTTGCTGTTTCTTTTGGAATATTCGCTGCTGGCATCCTTGCGTTTGGGCTTGCGGCAAAATATTTGCCTGTCTTTGAGGATGAACATTCACCTCAGGCCCATGCAGGTGACTAAACATATTACTCATTCAAGGAATGCAATCCTATAAAGCGGCAAAAAATGATTATTGGACGGGCAAGTAGGTATATTTTCTACTTCTGGGCAGAGTGAAAAATCAAAATTCTACCGCCCGAAAGATGATACATCCTCCTTTTTTCGTCTCTGCCCATGAAAAAGTTTTCATGGGCAGAGATTCGAGGCGAGGGTTGTGGACTTCCCTACCACGATGTACTATCAATCAAAAACTATGCGCCCAAACTTCTTTCACCACCTGCACCCACCAACCATTCCCGCTGCACAAGCGCGCTGGCGTTACACGTTAGGCGCAGGTGGAACCGCCATTTTTCTGATGCTGGTTTTAGTCATCACTGGCGCGCTTGAAATGTTTTATTACATCCCCACTCCCGCAGAAGCAGCTCTCTCAATTCAATCCCTTACATATCATGTTCCTTTTGGGGGACTTGTCCGCAACCTCCATTTTTGGTCGGCGCAATTATTGATCATTATCAGCGCAGTGCATCTAATGCGTGTTGTTTTCACAGGCGCATATATTCCTCCGCGCCGTTTCAATTACCTGCTCGGGCTTGCATTATTTGTATCTTCCATTTTTTTAAATTTCACAGGCTACATCCTGCGTTGGGATACCGGCATTCAATGGGCCTTGGTTGTGGGTACGAATTTGATCAAGACCATCCCGTTTTTTGGAAACAAACTCTATATGATTCTGATCGGTGGCTCCGAACCTGGATCGCCCACACTGATTCGTTTTTACGCCTGGCATGTGTTTGGATTAATGATCCTCAGCGCCATTTTGATCGGATGGCACGCCTTCAGGGTCCGTCGCGACGGAGGCATCGCTCTTCCACCCCCGATCCTGCGCACTGACCCCGAGCGGATCTCACGCTTCGAGTTGGTGCGCCGCGAAGTCCTGACGATGGTTTTGGTCATGGCTGCGTTAATTATTTTCTCGATCTGGTCTCCCGCCCCCATCGCCGCGCCGATTCAATTATCCGTTTTACAAACCGTTCCAGAATCTGCTTCGGCTCCGTGGTTCTTTCTCTGGGTCCAGCAAATGCTCAAATGGGGCGATCCTTTTGTGTGGGGCATACTCGTTCCATTCATCATGTTATTGATTCTTGTCTTGATTCCATATATTTTCCCGAAGCCGCTTGAAAGTGAGCTGGGTCGTTGGTTTCCAAAATCCAACCGATTGGTTCAGGTCATATTGGCCCTTATGGCTTCGTTAATTATTTTCCTCACGATTTTGGGCAGCCGGCCCGCCCTCTAAAATGCGAAAATTAATTGTCGTTGCTTCCGGTATTCTTTTTCTATCTTTGTCGCTGGCATGGTGGATGAACTCGCACCAGCCCAAACCGATCGAATTAATTCCGGTTCTTACAGGCCAGCCTGAATACTGCATCACCTGCCACGCGGACTTGCCTGAGATCAGCGCATCGCATCCAGTCGAAACATTTGGCTGCGTTAGCTGTCATGGCGGCGAGCGTCTTGCGCTTAATGCCGATCTGGCTCACAGCACCATGCGCGGCGGTGCGAACCCATCGGATCTTTCAGTAGCGGAAATCTCATGCGGCGGGAGCAGCTGTCACTCAGGCAGCGAAGCGGATGATCGTGACCACATCCAGCGTGTGATGACCAGCGTCCAATCCACGTATGCGGGGGCGATAGCCAATATCCGTTTCACATTTGGCGCACAGGCTGATCTGTCTGCTCACTTTGGGATCAATGCGATAACAGATGAACAGACTCAAACAGGCATTGCGTCGCTGGCTTCATTTGAGGCAACGGCTGATGCAAACCCGATGATTCTAAAATTTGGCGAAAATTGTTTGACCTGTCATATCAACGCCTTAGCGCGTGAAGGCGATTCTTTTGCGCGCCAGAATGGCTGCGCGGCTTGTCACTCAAATGGACAGCATAAACTAACAACTGCCATTTCCTACACTCAATGTAACACCTGTCACAATCGCGGGAATTACGATCTGCGCACGATGACCTTTATCCAACGCACGGATCGACCTGCGAAGCGCGTTGATGATTACTACCAGCCCATCGCGCAGTTCACTCAATGTGAATACACTTTGGATTGCATAGATTGTCATACACGGTCTGAAGTAATGGGCGACGGCGACATCCACGCCAACAAAAAGGATATTCAGTATGTGCAATGCAAGACCTGCCACGGCACGCCAACTGAATTGCCATTGACCAAAACGATTGAAGACCCGAACGACATCGCATTCAAGATGGGATTTCTAAATCCCGTGGTCGACTTGAAACCTGGCGACAAGATTCTCGTCACAGAGAAGGGCGAGCCGCTTTGGAATACGCGCGTCTTATCAGATGGAACGTATGAAATGATCGGCAAAGCCACAAAACAGAAATTTAATTTTCGCCCCGTGATGGGAAGCAGTTGTACTCAAACAGGCGAGGATCAATCCTCCACATATTGCCACGAATGTCATGCGGTGGAGAGGTGAATCATGCCTGAACTGTCCCGCCGTGATTTTCTGAAATTAGCCCGCGATGGATTTCTTTACCTGAACGGCGCGCTGACTTTGGGCGGTTTACTTCGTTTTCTTGATTACAATCCCGGCCCGGCACAAAAGACCGCATTTGATCTGGGCCCCGCCTCGAATTATCCACTCGGTTCACGGACTTCCCTTCCAGAAATTCCCGCATTCCTGATACATTCAGAAAAAGGGTTTACGGCTCTCAGTTTGGTTTGTACGCATCTGGGCTGTACTGTGGCAAGTGATGCAAAAGGTTTTGCCTGCGCCTGTCATGGTTCAAGCTACGACGTGGACGGTCAGGTAATGCATGGCCCGGCTGTTCTGCCCTTGAGGTCATTACGCATCGAAATAACAGAAGACAATCAGTTGATCTTGCATACTGATTAACTATTTTTCAAATTCTCTCCGAAGCCTGACTGCCTTCGAGCTTTGCTCATGGAAGTCTGGCCGATCACGATCGTGATCTAGGATATGTCGGAAACACCATGTCCCCCCGCCCTACAAAAGGCATTGGAAAGGAGACTCCCTTGTTCTGCGAGGCTGTCTCTTTATACTTGAGACCGTCTCGTTTTTATTTAGGAGAAACCAAAATGGACATACAACAACTGCTTGAAATATCATCCCGCGACCACTCGCATCTCTGTCCGCGCCAGATCCTTGGTGTGCGAATTGGGCTGGCTGGTATGAACGCGCTTGGGTTTAGTGAACCACCCTCAAAAAAACAATTGGTGGTTATTACCGAGACAGATGGCTGTTTTGCCGATGGACTCTCCGCGGCAACAAATTGCACTGTTGGCCACCGTACCCTTCGTGTGGAGGATTATGGAAAAGTCGCTGCCACATTCGTGGATACCATAACAGGCAGGGCGATCAGGGTTGCGCCAAGGCTTGACATTCGTGAGTTGGCATGTACATTTGCGCCAGAAGAATCCCGCCATTACTTTGCGCAAATGTACGCCTACCAGGTGATGCCGGAGTGGGAGATGCTAACCATGCGCGAAGTGGTATTGAATAGGTCTATTGAGAAAATCGTCTCGCGTCCCGGCATGCGTGTCAACTGTGACGTGTGCGGTGAAGAAATTATGAATGAGCGGGAAGTGCGTCAGCACGGACTTATTCTCTGCCTGCCCTGTGCCCAGGGCGGATATTGTCAATCCAAAGCGGAAAATTTTTTGCGGGTGGCGCAGGTTGAAGAAGTGTGAACATAATCTACTTTTTGTCTCCCTCATTGCGTTTTTTATTACGGGGTTGGCTTTGGCGCAGCAATCGCGTGCTTTGTTATGATGGAACTCGCGGACAACACTATTTTTATATCTGTTTTTGTGCTAGACCTGGTAAAAAAGCAAAAAAACTGACCTTTTTATGGCAGTTTTTTGGTTCAGACGGGGGATAGAACTTGCGGTGTATAACTTTTTGACGTGTTAAAGGCAGTTTTCGTAACCTGAAGGTCAATTAACTATACATACAAAGATTTTCAGAAATCCGAGGCTGGGAAAGCAAGTCATTTGGTACTTTCTTCCCTCTCAAACAGGATATGAACAGGATCAAGCCGTTAGGGGACCGTATCGCTGCATGAGACGAACTCTGCCAGATTTGAATCCAGAATATATTTTAATTCTGAAAAATTATCCTCCCTGGTTTCTGTAAACAAAAATCCGAAAACAGGATGTTCTTTATAGTTTATCTTTCTTAGCTCCATCGGTTTTTCAAAATTTGAAAGCAGCCTGTCAAAATCAAAAGCAGTGATGTCATTCACGTTTATACCGGTTGAATTATCCAAGACAATGAGGCTGAAAAGTTTCCCTTCTTTTCCTCGAAGTACTTCGAACCAGTCTGGTTTTTTCTGTGAAAAATAATATTGATAGGGATTGAAACCGAATGCCATGAAGGATATGTCTGCTGTTGTGCACCAGCCGCCAAATCGCATGGGATTTACTTCAATGGGCATTAATACACCTTGATCGCGCCTGACCTCGATATGGACTGGAAAATTTTTTAGCTGGGCCAGTTTCCCAATCCTGTCTGTAAAAAGTGTGAAATCAGCGAGGTTTTTCTCGATGATTTCCTTTGAGGTGGTATAGACCCTGTCGCTGACATCTGTATCTGAAGAGAAGGTGTGTTTAAGAATGCTCAGTATCACAGGTTCGCCGCTTGAATTGAAATAAGCATCAAAGGCATATTCATCACCATTGATACATTCTTCAATGATAAATGAGCTGGCATTCAATACCGCTTCAGGGAATAAGGTTTTATTTTTTCTCGTTTCTTCGACAATGACGTCGATGGTAGGAAACCAATCCTCGCGTCTTGTCACCTTGTGAACTCCCATGCTAAAAAAGCCGACCGCTGGCTTGATGATAAATGGAAGAGGAAAGTCTTCTAATTGAAAATTCTTCAAGTCTTCGAGTTTAATTTCCAAAAAACGAAAATCTGGAAAGATGGGCTTCATCAATTCCCTGAATTTCACTTTGTTCTTAAACAGCGCGATCTTTTCTGGAAGGTCGCTGAAACTTAAATGTTCTGCTATCCACCCGATCGCATTTTCGGAAGTCGTATAGATTCTGAGATCCCTCGAATCAATCGCACGAACCATTTCAACCGCTGCTTCCTCGCTGAGGATATTTGTGCCATCATACAAGCCCATTTTCTGTGCGATCTCCGTGCCTACCACCGGAATACAACCATCCCGGACCGTCTGTTTGAAAAAATCTGAGAGATAAGGCATGTCTACAAAGAACATAAGGAACTCCGTGAATCATTTTGAAGTGCAAGCACAACCTGAATTTGGCCTCGGGTATTCTCTCTTGTGTGAGAGTGTGTTCGTTCGTGCGGCAAAAAGCTGGTTCCAGTGAATAGTTTTATTGGCATTTGGTGTTTTTATACCAAGTTGAAAAATATTCTTTATTTATGTAGAACTAAAAGTCAGACAAAAATAAACAATCATTATGGATTAACTATAATCGAAATCGGTTCTGAGTTGATCTGCCATACGAACACAATACGCCCTGGCCAAAATTGCAGTCATGTGTTTCGATCTTAACTCAAGTGAGCCATAGAGGTCGTGAGAATGGAAGATCTATTTGCAATGCCAGGATGATCTATTTAGGCGCATAAGAATGAGGGAAAATATTTATGTAATATTTATTTGTTCTTACTGTCAATTTTATTGTGACAGTTTTCATTTGTTTATACAATGGATTTAATTTTAGATTCTAGTTTGATTTTATGCTAAATCCTTGTAAACCAGAACAAATATGAACTCACTATCTCCGATCTGATCAGGAGAGCTTCCGGGTTGTGTATTATCAGATGTTTAATTAATTTTTTGGAGGGAACGATGAAGTGGCTGGATAATCTAAAGACAAGTACGAAGTTGATCGGGGGGTTTGGCGCGGTGGTTGTATTAATGATCGTCATTGCAGTTGTGGGCTACATGTCCATGAACACCATCAACCAGGGTTCGGAATCTTTATACACCGACCAGACCATTCCGATCCGGGATGTGAGCGCCGCCAATTCCGCGTTATGGAAACTGCGCGGAGACCTGTATAAATTCACGTATATCCCCGCAGGACGCGAAGACACAAGACAAACGATCGAAGGGGATATCACGACGATCGAAGGGCTGATGGATACCTACCGTGCCGGCGAACTTGGTGAAAAGAGAAAGGCGGCCCTGGCGGAATTCGACAAGACCTGGCCCGTCTATCATGATGCCGTGAATGCTGTCATGAAGAATGTGGATAGCGGCAACATGGACGCCGCGATCACCAGCATCACCGACGGGGGTGAGGCCTCCAACTCCCGCAAAGCAGTGGGCACAGCCATGGAGGCGATCGTCGAGGTCAATGCCGGGTTGGCCGAAGAACTGTCGATTGAGAATACAGCCACTTTTTCCTCCTCCAGCATGACCTTGATCCTGGTGGGCATTTTTGGGGTGATCATTGCGATCGCCTTTGTGGTCGTCATCAGCCGCAGTATCACCGTGCCGTTATCCATCGTCGTGAACATCGCCAAGGCAATGTCGGTCGGCGACCTGGTGCGCGATATGAAAGATGCAGAGAAAGACAAAGTGCGCCTGCGCGAGGATGAGATCGGCGACATCGGAAAAGCCTTCGATGCGCTGATCAACTACATGCAGGGCATGGGCGTATCCGCGACCGCCATTTCTCAAAACGACCTGACCACTACAGTTACCCCGAAATCTGATAAAGATGAGCTTGGCAACTCCTTCGCCAAGATGATCGCCGGTCTGCGCGATGCCGTCAGCCAGATCGCAGAAGGCGCAAACTCCGTCTCCATCGCTGCCTCCCAACTGACTACCGCCGCCGAACAATCCGGCGAAGCCACCAGCCAGATCGCCACCACCATTCAACAGGTCGCGCTCGGCACCGCCCAGCAGACCGAAGGCGTCACCAAGACCTCCGCCTCCGTCGAACAGATGGGACGCGCCATTGACGGCGTCGCCAAGGGCGCTCAGGAACAAGCCAAAGCCATCTCACAGGCTTCACAGATCACCTCCCGCATCAACGCCGCCATCGAACAGGTCGCTGCCAATGCGCAGGCTGTCACCCGTGACTCCGCTCAAGCCGCCACCTACTCCCGCGACGGCGCCAAGACCGTCAAGGAAACCATCAACGGCATGGAAGCCATCCGCTCCAAGGTCGGTCTCTCCGCCACCAAGGTCGAAGAGATGGGTACCCGCTCCGAGGAGATCGGTGCCATCGTTGAGACCATCGAAGACATCGCCTCTCAAACCAATCTGCTGGCGCTCAACGCCGCCATAGAAGCCGCCCGAGCAGGCGAACAGGGCAAGGGTTTCGCGGTCGTGGCGGATGAGGTCCGCAAACTGGCCGAACGCTCCAGCCTCGCCACAAAAGAGATCGCTGCCCTCATCAAGGGCATCCAGAAGACCGTCAGTGAAGCCGTGACCGCCATGCAAGCCTCCGCTCAGGAAGTCGAGCTGGGTGTGACACGCGCTCACTCGGCTGGCGAGGTGCTCGATAACATCCTCGGTGCGGCGGAATCCGTTTACAAGCAGGCGGAAGAGGCGGGCAACACCGCCGCCAAGGTCGGCGCCGCCGCCGCTGAACTGGTCGAAGCGGTGGACGCGGTCTCAGCCGTGATCGAAGAGAACACCGCCGCCACCGAAGAGATGGCTGCCAATTCCTCCGAACTGACCCAGGCCATCGAGAACATCGCCAGTGTCAGCGAAGAGAACAGCGCATCTGTCGAGGAAGTCTCCGCCTCCACCGAGGAAGTTTCCGCCCAGGTCGAGGAAGTTTCCGCCTCCGCCACTTCCCTGATGGAGATGGCTCAGAAATTACAAGAAGTTGTTATAAGATTTAAGCTCACTAATAACAACAGCAGAAACGAACTTTTAGCCGAACTTGACACGTGCAAACAAGCGCATGCCAATTGGGTCAGGAAAGTGACTGAAATGCAAAAAGGTGGGAAGATCATAAAGGCTGAAGAAATCCCATCTCATACCAATTGTTCCTTCGGCAGCTGGTATTACGGTGTTGGGAAGATTGAATATGGTGAAACTCGGGAATTCATCGCCATCGAATCCCACCATAAAAAATTCCATGATCTGCTCAAGGAATATGTTGAAACTTTTACCAAACGAGGCGGCGATAAAGCGCAGACAGTCTTGAATCAGATACAAGTCTCGTCTCAAGGTGTCATGAACAGTATCGACCAGTTAAAGAAGGTGATTTGACCTGGCTAGGCAATTTTAGCTCATCCGTTATAGAAAAAAGGAGAAATGCAAACGCCATGGCTGTAGCAAAGTCGATTGACAAGAAGTAAAAAATAAGATCCTTCTCGGTAAAATTGCGAGTGACAAAACCAGCAAATAACGAGGAGGATCTAAATGGAGTATAGCACGATTGGCAAGGAGCAAGAAATTAGCGCAGAAGGGGTGGTCTATGATAAAGGGAGCGTATATGGTCGGTTACAAACCCTGACAGATAAGAGGAAAGCGAGAGGAAAAAGGTATAGCCTGACAACGTTATTGATGATTGTGTTGTTGGCGAAATTGAGTGGAGCGGATTCACCCACCGCCATTGCGGAATGGGGGATTCACCATCAGGATGAAGTAGAGGCATTGCTACTGATCCAACCAAAACGCATGCCAGAACGAAGCACCTATCGACGGCTCTTGGCATATAAAGTGTATGAAACGGAAATAGAACGAATGGTGGGGGAATACAATCAAAGTGGCGAACGTGGCGACATTTGTGCCTTGGATGGCAAAGCCTTATTGGGCATGTTGAAGCGCGAAGATGGCACCTCGGAATATGCCCTGAGTGTATATGATGTGCAGGCCGGGAAAACTATAGCGCAAGTGGAAGTTGGGAGTAAAGAAAACGAGATCACCAAGGCACCTCAAGCTATAAAATTGGCGAAAATTGCTGGGAAAGTAGTTACAGGGGACGCTTTACACACCCAAAAACGCCTGGCGCAAACTATCTTGGATGAAAAAGGCGACTATGTTTTTCCCGTGAAAGAAAACCAATCCAATCTGTACAAAAACATCCAATCCCTCTTTGCACCTGAATATCCCAAGCACGGGTTTGGAAAAATCCAAGCAGATTTCCATCAAGCACAAAAAGTTAATAAGGGTCATGGACGCATTGAAAAACGAACTTTGACAACTAGCGAAATGCTTAATACCTATGCGGCTTGGCCCGGGTTAGCTCAAGTCTATCGGCTCGAACGTGAATTCCAGTGGTGGCGAAAAGGAGTTTGTTATAAAACCTCCTGTGAAGTCGAATTTGGAATTACTAGCTTATCACGCAAAAAAGCTGCGCCGATGAAACTCTTGGAAATTCGCCGCGCTCATTGGGGAATTGAGACAGGCTCCCACTATCGGCGTGATGTTACCCTAAAAGAAGATGCAACCCGATTCATAATCGGCAACGGCGCAAGAGTGATGTCAAATATCAACAATCTTATCTTGGCATTGATCCGTCAGTCTGGCTTTCTAAATGCAGCACAAGCAAGACGTTTTTTTGCCGCGCATCTTTCCCAGGCTTTTGCCCTCCTGGTTACCCCTTTTTCCTGACTTTGCTACAGCCATGATGCAAACGCATAGTTTCCTTGACTGATTTGGATTTGTACAGTATCAAAGCAAGGTCTGGATCGCGGGTTCGTTCAAAGATGCCCGATAATGGAACTCGCGGTGCGTAACTATTTTTCAGCCCTGTTTTTACGCTAAAACTGGTCAGAATAAACAAAAAAACCGCCCTAAAATGGCGGTTTTTTCATTTATTCTTGGCGGTCCCGACGGGAATCGTACCCGCGAAGCGTAACTATTTACCTACTGACTATGAGTTGATTTTGAGTATTTTTAGGTGCTTTTCCTATAAAGACTTGCCCATTCTATGCGGGGACACTGAGACTGTCAAGCAATAGATGGGGGATTTCGTTAAAGTCGAGACGGATGTCCACTCATGAGACAAGTGCATGTTTACTTTCTTTTTTTCAACCATTCGATTTTAGCAAGGTTGGTAACCTCTTCAAATTCTGGATCCCCGGTCATAATCGTACCATTTATTTTTTGAGCAGCAACCACTACAAAGGCATCTGCATATGAAATAGGGTGATTAGCTTTGATGTGAGCAGCGGCAAGAACCGTTTGGTTATCTGCAGGAAGAATTTCAATGGGGAGGCTTTGAATAAGGGCAAGCGCTTCATGCGTCTTCGCCAATCCATTATTCCTTTCCACACTATATAGTATCTCTCCCAAATTGATAATCGAAATATATACTTTGCATTTATTTTCTTCAGCGTCTCTTAGTATTTTTTGAACACGCTGCGCTGCAGGCTCATCTTCCAGGTACGCAATGAAAGCAAAAGAATCCAAGACGTAGGCTGGCAGATCATGCATGAGTAAGCCTCTTTTCGCGCTTTTTTTCGAATTCACGGTCTTTCTTTAATATAGTAGATAACGAAGTCTGTCCCTTTAAGAAGCCGCGTCCTTTTTTGATGGGGTCAGCTATAACAGGTACGATGGTTAGTACGCCACCATAATCAACAAGCATTACCTCTGTGCCGGGCACAAGGTTATATTTTTTTCGCATTTCGGCCGGGATAACCACCCAACCTTTGTTTGAAATTGTCAGAACCATATTGACGCTCCTTGTTGTTATACTTTTGTATATAAAAGTATAACATATAATTGCAATTGAAGATGAGGATGAGCACGATGAAACCTTCAAGGGATTACATTGCCAGACACCAGAAAAGCGCATTCGTACCCTGTGCTGGCTACTTACTCATCCGCCCGGATTTGAGCGATAAAAGAGATTATCATGCTGTTTTACGCTCATAACTTTTCGGGAGCTGCATGATTGGCTATATCCTTCACTGTGGTGATGGAACTGAAAACGCGACGGATCGTGCATACAGGAGTGACAAAGTACCCGACTGATGAATAGACCATACAACAATTACGGGAAGCAACACCTTGGGGGAAAGGACCGGAGTATCTAATTCGTGATCGGGATAACAAATATGCGAAACCCTTTTCAGCGGCAGACGGAAGTACCAAAGAGTTGAAGACACCGTATCGAACACCCCAGGCGAATGGGGTTTGTGAGAGGTTCGTGGGCAGTTTACGCAGAGAATGCATGGATCATATTCTGATCCATAATGAAAAGCATTTACAGCATGTGGCCACAGAATACACGGCATACTTTAATCAAGAAAGGCCGCATCAGGGGATTGAACAGCGGATCCCTGATCACTTTGAACTTTCAAAATCGAAGCCAACCGACGGACGCATCAGCGCTTTTTCAAAGATTTACTTCTTGTACAATATACAACTGGAATCGTTCATATTTTTCCTGGAAAATATTGTGCGTTTGCGCTACTTCGAGCTGGAATATCAATATTCTTGAGGCAAGAAACCTGCAAGAATACTTTTCATTTATCCCACTGATACAACTTTCTCCGCCCTCAAGAAGGGTTCCCCGCGTTCTGTATCCATCTCCATCACGCCGGTGATCAAAAAAGGTTGGGTTGAATCGATGATGAGTTTGGCATGACGATACACATCTGGAAACAGGATCGCATCCAATGTTCCATATAGATCTTCCAGAGTCAGGAACAACATCGAATCCCCTTTTGCTGTCCGACTCCGATGGGAAGTCTGTCTCACGCCGGCAACCGTCACCCTGCGCCCGATCCTTTCAACAGCATCCAAAGTCGTGATCGCACCAACCCCAACGATTTTCTCTGATACCAACTCAAGCGGATGAGCATCGAGGCTGGCGCCGAGGATGTCCAATTGCTCATGTACCTTTTGCTCCAAAGTCCAATCTTCTTCGCTGGTGTCTGTCCAATCAAACAGACTCATCTGGTTTTGTTGCCAACCGCCATTTTGCAATCGCCTGAGTATCGCAGGAATTTTCCCCAACCCATCCAATGCACCAACCCGCGCAAGATTGTCAGCCTCCTGAGCCCGTGGATCAACCCGAGTCAAAAAATCTTCGAGAGAAACGAAGGGTGAGAATTGCATGATACGTTTAATCGTCCGCTGGTTAATTCCTTTAACCTGATCCAGGCCCATGAAAAGCGCACGTTCATCAGAATCTAAAAGTTTACTCACTGAAAAATTATGCCCGGAATAATTCACGTGCGGCGGGCGAACTGTCAATCCAATTCGGCGTGCCTCACTGAGATAAACGCGCTGGCTGTAATACCCGCCCCAATTGGCTAATACCGCCGCCATGAACTCAGATGGAAAATACGATTTGCACCAGGCTGAACGCCAGGCTACCCTCGCATACGAAGCGGCATGCGCCTTGGGGAACCCATAGCCGGCAAAGGCCGCCATCATTTCCCAAATTCGTCCACCGATTTCCAGTGGCACGCCGCTTTTTTCCTGTGCCTGGCCGACAAACTTCTTTTCCAACTCCTGCATCTTTTACCTGGATCAAAATGACTCATCGCCCGTCGCAACAGGTCCGCTTCTGCCAGACTAAAACCTGCAAGTTCATTTGCGATTCTGCAGAACCTGCTCCTGATACAAAATGACTCCGAAAGTCTCATCGAGCAACGGCGCGAGGCTGGCATGCAGGTGTTTGACTTTCTCTTCCCCTTTGAAGCGGCGCACGAAGGCATCCTTGAGTCCACCGCTGAGCGGTCCAGGTCGATACAAAGCCAGCGCAGCCATGATGTCATCTTCACTTCGCGCATGGATCTCGCGCAAGGTGGCGCGCATACCCGGACTTTCGATCTGGAAGCAGCCGATCGTTTCACCCTTTTCAATGCGTTGGGCAGTTGCCAGGTCATCGGCTGGGGTCGAATCTAAAACTGCCAGCGCAGAGATAAACTGATGCGGTTGGCTCTCTTGAACAAATTCCGCCACGTCTCCCAGAACTGTCAGACCGCGGATGCCCAACAGGTCGATCTTCACGAGTCCCAAAGCCTCCACTGATTCCAAATCCAGTTGTGTGATGACAACGCCCTTCCCTCCCGAGCGCATGACAGGTACGAGATCGGTCAGTATAGCGGGGGCGACGATGATACCGCCCGGATGCATCGAAAGATGGCGCGGCAGTTTCAAGATGGCTTCGGACTCATCGAAGATGGTTTGATAAGGCTCTGATGGATAGGCGGCGCGCAATTCTGCAAAGGGAGACGGCGGGTCTTTTCCTTCCTCTCCTTCTTCAAGGCGTGCCCACCATGAATGTGGCAATTGATTGGCAAGTTCGCGGACTTTCGCAGGCTCAAGTCCATACGCCTTGGCGACATCCCCCAGTGCTGAGCGCGGACGATACCGATTGATCGTCCCAACCATTGCGACACGTTCCGCTCCATACGTATCAAAGACATGTTGAATGACTGAATCTCTGCGGCGCGAACATAGGTCGGTATCAATATCGGGCGGGGTACTGCGGGCCGGATTCAAAAAGCGCTCGAAATATAAATTCAATCGTATTGGATCCGGACTGGTGATCCCCAAACAGTGCGCTACGAGAGAGGAAGCTGCTGAACCACGCGAAGAAAATGGAACCCCGGTTTTCCGGGCAAAATCCATGATATCTTCCACGATCAGAAAGATCGGTTCGAAGCCCATGCGGGCGATGGTATCCAGCTCGTGGTCCAGGCGAGTCTGGATGACCGTCGTGACCTCGCCATAGAGTTGCTTCGCACCTTCTATCGCTTTATTTCGCAAATGTTGAGCTGCGGTGATGCCATTCGGCAAGGGAACAGTCGGCATTTGCGATCCACCGATCGGCAGATTGAATTTGCAGCGTTCCACGATTTCCGTTGTAGCTTTGAGCGCTTCAGGAAATTCCTCGAAACGTGATTCGATTTCATCCGAACTCATGAAATACGCATCGGATGGTACGATGGCGTGATCTGGCAAGCCGTCAACATTTTTATTCAGGCGAATGGCTGTGAGAGTCCGCTGCAGAATAGCTTGTTCAGGGCGAAGGTAATACACCGAATGGGTAACTACTGTGGGCAAGACCAATTTACTTGCAATGTCTGAGAGAGAAGCAGCCTTGGCGGGATCTTGCAAAGCTACGTACAAACGATCCTGAAAAATCTCCTTGAGTGATTTTGGATTGCTGCTCAGTGCGATCAAATCTTTTGAATAGGTCGAGAGCATATCCAGGGAACATACGGCTTCTGGGCTTTCCTGCAGGGCAAGCGCGCTACTCAACCGACAGAGATTGGACCAGCCTTCGAGACTGGTGGCAAGCAGATTGAGTGGACCATAATCCAGGTCGATCTCCAGCCCGAGAACAGGTTGAATGCCATACTGTTTGCAGGCTGTTATAAACTCAATGGCGCCGGTGAGCAGATTGTGATCGGTAAGGCCAAGTGCAGACATGCCACTCGCCTGCGCGGCTTGAACAAGATCGACGGGGGCAGTCAATCCTTCCTGCAAGGAAAATGCGGAATGGGTGGTGAGATGAAGGTACATTGGGCTTGATTGTAAACGGTTCAGCCTTTTGAATCCAAAGCCAGAGCAGTGGATTTCAAATTTGTCTGATACCTAAATTTTTCCGTCTTTTAGTTATAAATCACCCCTACCTGTGCTGGCTACTTACTCATCCGCTCGGATTTAAGAGGTAAAAGGGGATTATCATGCTACTTTAACCTCGTTTCATAATTATCTGGGAGTAGCATGATGGGAAAATTCCTTGACTGGCTAAAAGAACGCATCAAACATTGGACAAAACCGGCATCTTCAGTCCTAATCGTTGGCATACTTTCAGATTTGACTCGCAGCCATACCGATCTGGTTGTAGAAAATGCATTGTTGCGCCAACAATTGATCGTGCTACAACGGCAGATCAAACAACCACAGCTAAGCAATCCTGATCGTTTTCGCCTAGTGTTTTTATCGCACTTTACTGCATTCTGGAAACAAGCCCTGCATATCGTTCAACCGGATACTTTATTACGCTGGCATCGTGAGTTGTTTCAATTTTATTGGCGGAGAAAATCGCAAGGCAAGTCAAAGATATCGCCTGAAACAATCGCTTTGATTCAAGAGATGGCGAAAGAGAATCAATTGTGGGGAGCAGAGCGAATCCGTGGTGAGTTGTTGAAGCTGGGGATAGAAGTGAGTAAACGAACAGTCCAGAGATACATGCCGAAGGAAAAGAAAACGGGTTCTTCGGGCCAAAATTGGGCAACATTCTTGAAGAATCAAGCCAGTGGCATCTGGGCATGCGACTTTACTGTTGTGTATGATTGGTTGTTTCGGCAATGGTATGTATTTGTGGTGATGGAACTGAGAACACGGCGGATAATACATACAAGAGTAACAAAATACCCTACTGATAAATGGATGGCACAACAGCTACGAGAAGCGACACCTTGGGGTCAAGGTCCGAAATATTTTATTCGTGACCACTATAAAAAATATGCGGCACACTTTTTAGCAGTAGCCGGAAGTATCAAAGAGGTGAAGACACCGTATCGAACGCCCGAGGCGAATGGGGGATGTGAAAGGTTCATGGGCAGTTTACGCAGAGAATGCATGAATCATATTCTGATCTATGATGATAAGCATTTACAGCGGGTAGCTACGGAGTACACGTCATACTTCAATCAGGAGCGACTGCATCAGGGCATTGATCAGCGCACCCCCGATCACTATGATCAAACAAGATTAAAGCCAAAAATCCAAAAAAATCTGATGGATGAGTAAGTAGCCAGAACAGGGCGAGACCGCTCATATGGAACGCTGGAATTGCACTCTACGCCAACGCTTAGCAGATATGTCCGCAAGACCTTATCTTTTTCTAAGGTCGAGTATATACACCATTTGGTGATACGCTGGTTCCTTGTCGAAAACAATCTGGCGATTACTCATAATCATGTGCTTTGACCCACTACCTGATTTTAATGTGCCGTTTGACAACAATCAGGCAAAACACGATCTACGCATGATGAAAGTCAAGCAGAAGATATCGGGGTGCTTTCGTTCAGATCATGGATCTGAAACCTTCTCCTCTATTGGCGGGTGTATTTCTAATGCTCGGAAAAATGATTGGTCTGTCCTCGATGTTTTATTTGCCGCTTTTGAGGGCCGTTCTTATATTTCTGCTTTTATCTCTCTAAACAGCTGAGTAGTTACGAATAATCAGAATCACATAAACAGATTTGTGGCAACGATATATGTCTTCAACCTATCTCTATTGCCAAGAAATAAACAGAACAGTTGATTTCGAATTTTTCTATTCCCCAGGTTTTGGGATGTACTCCCCTTCTACCCATTCTTCCCCGTTTGGGAAAACTTCTTTTTTCCAGACGGGCACTATTTCTTTTAGGCGATCTATCCCATACCGCGCTGCATCAAATACCCCCGTATCCCGGTGCGCGGATGTACAGGCGATCAAGATGGTCGGAGTTCGTGGATATAACCGCCCAATTCTCTGAATGATCGCGATCCCCTCAATGCTGTTCCAGCGATCACGAATCTCGTCTGCCACCTGTTTCATCTTGGCTTCTGCCATAGGCTTGTAGGCTTCATATTCCAAATACATAGTTTCGTGAGGATTATCCCGGGAAGTGATCCCGCGTACCATCCCTGTGAAAATGGCTGCCGCACCTGTGGATGCTAGCGTAATCTGTGCGAGCAGGTCATTCAAGTCTATTTCGTTTTCAGTGATGGAATAAATAGTCGGATGTTTCATGGTTAATTAACCGCCTGATACTGGGGGAAATAATGCGATCTCTGCATTATTTAGAATCATTGTTTCATCAAATGCATATTCCTGGTTGACCGAGATCAGCGCATGTCCCAACAGGTCTGCGAGCGCAGGAACCTTTTCGATCAAGATGGTTTTGTACTCTGCAACGCTGGTTTGGGTTGGGATTTCCATTTCAAAAGATCTAACTCCCGCACGGTCACGCAGGGTTGCAAAGAAAAGAGTTGTTACTTGGATCATTTCAACCACCGATCTGGCTCATGCCACGCTGGGGATCAGCCGGTATGGCAGCCATCATGTCATGCTGTTTTGGTTTTTGTGCAATGGCTTGAGTAAAATACTCTTCAAGAGGCTTTCCGTTTCGTACTGCATCCCGCAGGGAAATTTCATTGGCAATGACAAGGCATGAACGCAATCTTCCATCAGCGGTTAATCTCAAGCGATTGCAGTTCTGACAGAAATGTTCGCCCAGCGGCGAAATGAAGCCCACTGTGCCGAGCGCATTGGGAATACGAAAAGTTCGCGCAGGTCCATTCCCAATGGGAGTAGATTCGGGTTGAAGATCGAACCTTGAAAGCTGGTCGCGCATTTCTTGAACCGAGACATAGCGATTTTGCGGCGCAGGAAATCCGTTCCCCCAATCCCCGGAGTTGCCGATCGGCATTATTTCTAGAAAGCGGATGTGCCACGCATGTTCCATTGTCAGGCGCGCGAGTGCGGGCAATTCGTCAGTGTTGAGTCCGCGCACGATCACAGTGTTCAGCTTGAGGGGCGAAAGATGCGCATGTTCGGCGGCTGAGATTCCCTGCCAGACGCGGTCAATCTCTCCCCCGCGCGTGATTCTCTTAAATTTGTCGACATCCAAAGTATCCAAACTAATGTTGATACGTGTCAAGCCTGCATCGGCAAGCGGCTGGGCAAACCGTTCAAGCAGCATGGCATTTGTAGTGAGACTCACCTCTTCGATATTTTGAATGGATGAAATGCGTTGTACGATTTCGACGATATGTGGATGAACCAATGGCTCCCCGCCCGTGAGGCGGACACGCTTTACGCCGCCCTGTGCGGCAGTTTCAACAACCCGAACAATTTCATTCACTGTCAATTGTTCGGAGCGGGGCTGCCGGCGCAACCCTTCCTGCGGCATACAATAGACACAACGCAGATTGCAGCGGTCTGTGAGTGAGATACGCAAATAGTCAATGGTGCGTCCAAATGGATCAATGAACATATTTTTCTTCCCATTCCTGAATGGCTTGTAAAACTCCCTGCGCAATTTGGGCCGGACGTTCAGCAATCCCAGAAACTTGCGCCTGCCCGATGCGTGGATCGATTTCAATGACTTTTGTTTTTTGAGTCACGGGCACACCATCATGAGTCAGCCCGCGTAGGATGCCGGGGATGGGTGCATAAAGGAGTGTTGTATTAATGCGCGCCACTTCCTGCCCACTTTCTACTTGATCGCCAATTTGAAGTGATGTGTGAAAAGTGCCAGCGAGTGGTGCGTACACATAACGGTCACGCGCATGACCCTCGATCTCGATTGGTTCCCCCTGCAATGGCCTAGACGAGCCTTGTTCAATAATTCGTCCGAGCGAATCGCCACGGGCAGTTTCAATAACCAGGTGGGTGGTTTCACCCGCGATGAAATTAGGTCCCAGCCCAATGGTTAAGGCGGCCAGGTGAATTTGAGACTCAGGATGTGAGTGCTTGCGCATGCGCGCGTCCACAAGTATCGTAGGCGGAAGTCCGAAAAAATCATCCAAAACTACAGGGATGTGTTGATGAGCAGCCAGGGCATCCCGCAAAAGAGTACTTTCGCTTATTATTTTTGCCTCAACCTCTTCGAGCACAGCATGTCCATCGAAGATCGCATCTGTATAAGACATTCTGCGGCGTGTGGTTGTCGGTTGATGCGCTTCGTTAATGACCACTGGGTAGCCAGATCTAAATAGGCAATGTGCAACCGCAGAGCCGATATCGTTTGCGCCACACACAAGAATATATCGGTCTGTGGGAGTCATCGAAGAAAATTAATCCAGTAGATTGCAGATGCAATGCTAAGAACTGTTCCCAGAGCGCGCCGAACGCCAGCGCCGGAAAACCGAATCGCGCCTAATTGACTGCCGATCAGCGCGCCGAGCAAACCGACCATGAGCATGGAAACCCCAAACGTGCCAAATTCCAATGTGCCGTTCGAAAAGCGGCCAATCAATCCACTGATCGAATTGATGGCAATAAAACCGCCCGCTGATGCCGCTGCCTGCTTTGTGTTGCCCCATTGCATTAGGATAATGAGTGGGGAAAGGAAAATCCCACCGCCGATCCCGAGCATACCGGAGAGCAGACCTATGGCGGCACCACTGGCTAAAGCCGCCCACCTGGGAACAGGCTGCGGCTTCCAATGTGGTGCTTCTGTTAGAGTTGGGAACAAGACCATGCGAAGCGCAAGATAGGTGAGAACGATATAAAGCAGGGTGGTATAGGTCTGCTCTGAAATCTTCATGGTCCCGCCGATGAATGCAGCTGGGACGGAGGTGATCAAAAATGGCAGCAATAAGCGCAGACGAAAATGTCCGGCACGCGCATAGTTTGTAAATGAAATGGAAGAGACAACAATGTTCAGCACCAACGCAGAACTTGACATGACCGCCGCAGGCAGGTCGAAGAAATTCATGGCAATCAGGTAGCCGGATGCTCCGCCAAACCCCGCACTTGAATACAGCATGGCAATGATAAGGACGAGCGCCGAAAGTAGATTCATACTCATGCAGTCATTTGCTCATAGACAGGGATTGAAACAGGGTTCCGGTAATAGGCTGGCCCAGAACAGGCTCGGCAAAGGGTCAGACCGTTCTGTATAATCTCGCGTTCGTTCATGATCTCCTCACCGCAAACCTCACACTCCACGCGAATACCTGGGCGGGAAAGAATGGCTCGCAGGGAAACACTCAGCAGCACTGTTTGCACATTGAACATGATCTCTGCTTGCATGGTTTGATAAGCCTTCATTTGCGCAAAATAATGACGCTGTTCTTCAGGAACATGACCACAAGCCAGTTGGCGGATATTAGTAGCAGGGGCGATCCGAATCGCCTGTTCAGTTTGGGTGTCTACGAAAACAGCAGCAGCTTTTCCGTAATCCTCGACGCGCATAGTGCGATGTCCGACGGTCGCATTGGTCACCGCTGAAAGTCCATCCGCAAAGCAGCCATCGGTTTCTGTGATGACCAGCAGACGCTTATCATGTTGCGGCAAGGGTAGATTTAGTAAATCGCCCGCGTGCATCCCCATGCGCACGCCGAGGATCTGGCGCGGGCATAAGTGACTGTGCGATGATGCGGAGAGGTCAAGTAATTGAGAAAGAGTTTTTGTGTTCATTCTATGCCTCAGTTCAGAAAAACAAAAAGCCATCTCAAACAAGAGACGGCTTGAATTAATCTGGGCGCGTCTCCTTTCCAAATACGGGGGATGAAGGTGTTTCCACAATCACCTGGACCATTTAGAAAATGGTCGGGTCTGTTGGCCACGGAGTTTATCCACAGGCTCGGCAGACTTCGGAGAGATAGTTTTTATAATGTAGCGTACTGTTTAGTTCAGGTTCAGTGATATGTGTCACCGACAATTCTGTCGCAAATCAATCGATCGGCTACTTTGAGAGACCTTGTTCCTTGAAGTACTCAATCGAGCCTTCATGCAGGTAGGCTCGTGCTTCAGGCTTTAATTGTGCCAATGAAAGTTCAGCTGTCAAGCCGCCAGGGTCGAGTCTGCCATCAATGATCATTGAGATGATCTGGCGGGTAAGGTCGTTTGGAAATTCCTGCATGGCCGTCAGCACAACTGTAACTGCTAAAGTGTCCACGTCGGTGTCCAATCCAAAGGAGGAGCCGGTCAATCTGCTCTTGTGAAAGACTTGTGGATATGCTTGCAATATCTTTTCTGCAATCTCTCCGTCAATGGATAATAATTTTATTTTCAGATCCGGCACAGATTCAAGATCAATCAAGGCGGTGGATGCTTCTCCGCTCCAAAAAAACGCGTCGATCGATCCGTTTTTAAGGGCTGCGATGGAATCAGCCAACCCCATTTGTTCATGTTTGAAGTCCGTGTCCCAATCCAATCCCAGGGCCTTCAAGACATAAACGGCTTGTTCTTCGGTTCCACTGTTTGCCAGTCCGCTTGAAAGGCGCCTGCCTTTCAGGTCAATCAAGGTGGAAATGCCGGTAGCTTCGGTGGTAACGATCAGCAAGTGCTCTTCATGTAAAGCCATGATAATTCGCGCCGCCTGAGCATACTCCGGGAATGAGGGTCGGGTGATTTCTACGCCGCATTTGATTGTAAGTTTTTCAGGTTCGGCCTTGGGGAATGCACCCGCAAGCGTTCCCTGGTTGGCGAGAATGACATGATAATCATAGCCGAAAGCCAGTCCAGCCTTGCCGGATGTCAGCAATTTCAGATTTTCCATGACGGTGTCGGTAGCTTGCGCCGTAGCCCGGACATTTGGAAGGCTGTCTGTCATCTGTCTGCCAAGTGCATCTGCCAATTCATACCATGAGCCGTTGCTTTCGCCGGCTGCGATCCCGACAGAAAAAGACCGCGTTTGCGTGGCTGGCACAAGAGACGGTGTAGGAGATTGTATGCTCTGTTCTGCTTTTGTTGAATCGGCGCTGGCTGCACAGCCTGCTGCCAGCAACATCAAAACAATACAAAAGATCAATCGATTCTTAAATTTCATGAAAAGTCAAATTTGGGTGAGTATGGCGACCTTTATTGCGATACGTCGTTCTCCTTGGTCTCGTTCATCCCATCCTTGAAGGAACGGATGCCCATACCAAGTTCGCCCGCAATTTTCCCGATCCGTCCGGCTCCAAAGAGCAATACGACAATAATCAGAATGATGAGTAGTTCAGTATGTCCAAGTCCAAACATGAGACCTCGATAGTGAGGGGCTTGCCCGTGACGGCAAGCCCCTTGTTTATAATATTTTAATACAGCCCACCGATATTGGAACCCGATGAGACTACTAGGGAAAAGAATGCTACGCGTCCCAACAGTTCACCGACCAGTAAAAGAATGGGCAGCCAGGTCGGAATGCCTTTGCTGCGGCGTACGACGATGAATCCGATGAGAAGCGCGGCGATCTGGATCCAATGCAACGGTGAAGACATGAAGTTCTGCCCGCTTGCGCGCATCACCTCACTGCCTGAGAGCCAGACAAAGGGGAAGCTGAAACGGACGATTAGACTCGCCAGCAGGCTTGGCTCGAGGATGGAGCGCAGCAGGGACTGTGAGTTCTCTTCCACAAAATATGAAGCCAGCGCTGGTCCGAGTGTGAAAACGGTCAGCAGGAAGAAGACCAGGGGCAGAACATTATGAATGGCATCCAAGCCCGCGGAAGCATAAGCCATGCCGGTTGAGAAAACAGCCAGCAGACCGATCAGGGCCGTCACTTTGAAAAGCCAGCCTTTAGAAGCTTTGGTAAATACCATGTAGAATGTGAAGGCGGTCAGTGCGCCGAACAGACCGAAGCTGAGAATTTCACGACTAAGCCAGGCAGAGCCCAGGTTGGTCAACATTCGGATAGCGCCAAATGGTTTTCCTAGATGGAAGAAGGCGGCAAAGACTCCCAAGCCGATCAGCACCAGGACAGTGATCCATTCATTGCGAGTTTTGATCGTAGGTCCCTCAACGACAGTCCATTGGCGCAGGGCAGCGAAGATCGCCATGCCGACGGCCATTTGGGTCAACAGGGTAAACAGGACGAGCGGAAGTTCTAGATTTTCCATTTTATACATCCCTCCGAACAACAACGGGAGCGGCAGGTAATTTGAAACGTGTGGATGGTCCAACATCTTCACGATGTGGGAAACCGGGCGGAAATTGCAGGGTGCCGGTTTCATCGAAGGTGTCGAGATCCACCAGAGTCAAGGCATTGGTCGGGCAGGCTTGCACACAGGCAGGCAGCAGTCCTTCGTCAATACGTTCCCAGCACATGCTGCATTTTTCAACATGGCCTTCAGCTTCGTTATAGCGCGGTGCGCCAAACGGACAGTTGCGCAGACAGTTGCGGCAGCCGATGCAGACATCCTGGTTGTGAACCACGATGCCATCTTCGCGTTGTGTGTACGCGCTGACCGGGCAGCCTTCAAGGCAGGCGGGCTGGTCGCAGTGATTGCAGGCCAGCGAGTAAAATGCGCGGTCGCGATGTGGATAAATGTCTTCACTGAGAGGATACAACTTGCGCCAGACCATGCCCGGTTCCTGGTTGTATTGGTTTTTGCAAGCCATTGCGCATGAGGAACAACCGATGCACAACTCAGCGTTGACGGAAAAAGCGTATCTAGTCATTTGCTATCTCCTATGCCTTTTCGATTTCGGCAAATTGATCATGGAGGGCGACGCCAGGGGAGCCAGTCTTGAACTTGCCCATATCCGAAGAGGTGTCATCCACGAGAATATTTACATTGAAGGAATTCTTCTGACCGTACCAACCTTCATACATCAGGAGAGTGTCTGCGGGCACGATATCGCTAACGCTGACCTTAAGTTTGACTTCACCGGTCTTGTTGTAGACACGCACCATGTCACCATCGGAGATTGCCTTTTCAATCGCCAGACGCGGGTTGATGTAAACCAACGGTTCAGGGTTGTAGTCCAACATCCAATCCAAATTCTGGAATTGTGAGTGTAGGTTGTACTTGGAATGCGGGGTGAGAAGGCGATAGGTAGCGTAGGGTTCGCGCGCTTCCTTGAATTTAGGTAGCGCCGTATGACCGTATTCCTCCGCGAGTTTTGATTTGAACTCGAACTTTCCCGAGGGTGTGCCAAATTTGTTATCAGACCAGGAGGCGGATGAAGCCAACTGAGCCTTGTGTGCGCCTTCCTTTAGATCTTCCCAGGATTTGATGCCAAAGAGCGAATAGATGCCATCATTGAATTCCTTAACCATCATTTCCTTGGGATCGATGTTCTCAGGGAAGGTGCAGGAACCGGCTTGCATGCTATTGAGTTTGGAGGAAAGCGCGGAGGCAATCTCAATATCCGATTTGGTTTCATACATTGGGGCGATGGCCTGTTCATTGATGGACATCCAGTAATGCCAGTATGAGACATTCACGGTCCAATCTTCAAACAAGGTAGTGGTCGGCAGCACGATATCAGCCTGCTCGACGGTCGGGTTAAAGAACAGGTCGACGGCCACGATCAGTTCCAATTTCTTGAAGGCTTCAATGATCTTGTTGCGGTCAAAGTCCTGGCTGAGCACGTTCTTATTGGCAACCCATAACATGCGAACGGGAGGATCGTTGGCGTCAAGGATCTCCTGCGCAATCTTGTTAATATTGAATGCGCGGTCGGTGTAAGTTGCGGCAGCCCCGCCTTGACCTGTATCAAATTCACCCATTGGACCGGTTACGCCAGTATAGCCAACGGAACCCTCGGGGGCGCTTTGCACAAGGGCGTTGTAATTAAATCCCCAAGTGAAAAGATGTCCATAACGCGCGCCACCGCCGACTTTACCAATGTTGCCAGTCATGGCTACGAAGGCATCGATCGCGCGGACGTTTGCGCCGCCGTTGACATGGCGCTGCAGGCCATAGCCAGCCCAGATGGTGGCGGGTTTGACAGAGGCGAATTCCTGAGTAATCTGTTTAATCCGTTCAGCGGGAATGCCCGATTGTTCAGCTGCCCAATCCACGGTGATCTCACGACGTAAGTAGGAGGCGAATTCAGAATATCCTTCTGCATTTTCATCGAGCCAAGTCTGGTCTTCCATTTTCAGGTCGAGCAAATGACGTGCCATGCCGAGCGCAAGGGCACCGTCCATGCCGGGTTTGATCTCCCAGTACTCATCCGCCTTGGCAGCGGTCTGAGTAAAGATCGGATCTATCACAACGATCTTGGCGCCGCGCCGTCTGGCTTCATTGATGTACTTCATCGAATGGATCGAGTTCGTGCACGGGTTCGCGCCCCAGACAATTATGTACTTGCTGTTAACCATATCCTCAGGATCGTTGCACCACATATTGCCCATGTCAAAATTCTGGGCGTCAATGCCGGCCGGCCAGCAGGGTGTGCCTACGAAACGGGTGGTGTACCCGAGGGAGGACATCATGCCTTCCACTCCGTAATGGGTGATGCCAAAGTTGCCAGAATATTTAGTCATTCCCATCCCGAGCAAACTGCCATCCTTTTCCTTGATCTCAAGAACCTTTTTGGCGATGGTATCGAGCGCCTCGTCCCAGGAGATACGTTTCCAGTTTCCGGAGCCGCGTCCTTCCTGTTTCATGGGATATTTAATCCGGTCAGGACTATAGACTGACCGAGGATAGGAATATCCCTTGACGCACAATCCGCCTCTGGTGAATGTCGAGGCGGGATCGCCTTCAACATATTTGAGCACGCCGTCTTTCACGTAACTCAAAATGCTGCAGGTGTCGTAGCAATTGCGCGGGCAGGCATTGTGGAAGACCTGATAGGCATCTTTGCCTTCATATCCGCCGCTACTCAAAGTAGCCGCACTGGGTCCCCTGCGGAGCAGACCGGTTCCCGGCAGGGCAGCGATGGCGCCAACGGCCGTCAGCATTTTTAGAAAGTCTCGCCTTGAGACCTTGTTTTCCAGCATCTGCTGGATGTTCTTCTTGCCTGAACTACTTTTGTCTTGCATAAGAATAACTCCTTTCGTGTTTATCAAGCGGCGACATGCATCGCCGTCATTGTTTCTTCTGCAAAAATTGTGGATTTCAATTTTTCAGCAACCGCCAGGATGGCCGGATGGACATCGTCCACAGCCTGGATCCGATTAACAAACTTGGGCACCCAGGCTTGCATGTGAGTCAGCAGGTATTCGCGCACATCCCGTAATTGAGGGATGTCCACTTTTTCGAGGACGGATTCGATCTGCCAGAGCGCATCCAGTTCCAGGGCAACATGATCGTCGGGTATTTTATTCAGCCAGGGAGAGGTCAGGCCGATTATTTCATATAACTGACGTATCTTATGAGTGGATTCGCCCATCAGGCGCGCGCTGTCTCCTTCGATATAAATCGAAGCATAGGGTGGAGCCAGCACTGCGCGTGGACCTACAAAAAGGTGATTAAATGAAAACTCCACCGCTGACCAATTGTCAACCGGTGGAGTAATGCCTAATTCGAAATAAGGAATCATCATCTCATCCGCATCCCCTGCAAAGAAAAAAAGACTAAGTTGTTCGAACTGGTTTGATAAGGTGGACATGGAGACTCCGCAGTAGGTGGGAAGTGTTTGCGATAATTTTCACAACTACTTTAACCTTTCTGCTGGTTCTGCGCATCCTGCCATCAGACCATTTTTTTATTACCCAATCGGGTAGTCTTGCAGATCATCCTCCTGGGTGATCAGCCCTTTGTGAATTGCATAAGCAGCTAGTTGAGTACGATTTTCGAGATTTAGTTTTTCGAAGATGCTTTTGATGTGTGCTTTAACTGTGTTCACGGAAATTTGTAATCGTGCTGAAATTTGCGGGTTGCTGACCCCGAGCGCGGCCAATTTCAAAACTTCCAATTCTCTGGCAGTGATTTGCTCTGATGGATTGGAAGTTCGATTGCGCCCAAACCCAATATTTTTCATTACCCGAGCAGCAGTGGCATGAGTAACAGCCACTTCCCCATGAGTCACGCCAAGCACGAGATCAAACAATTCACTGGCATCGAGATTCTTCAAGAGATAACCGGCCACTCCCAGCCCGATTGCTTCCTCCAAATGTTCATTTGATCTGGATGCCGTCAGAATGATAATGGCAGTGTCTGGATGGTTTTCCAAAATCCTCTTGGCAGCCTGCAGACCATCCATTTGAGGCATGAGGATGTCCATCATCACAAGATCAGGGCGTAGCCGTTCACACATCTCCACAGCTTCCGCGCCGTGTTCCGCCTCACCGATCACTGTCAATAAATCAGGGCGCGCGTTCATCAAGGAGATCAATCCCTGCCTGAACAGGCGGTGATCATCAGCTACCAGAGTCTTAAGCGGCAGTTGCTTGGGCATTTAATATCTCCTGTCGAGAATGGGCTACGCGTTCGATCAGGGGCAGGCATAGCGTAATATGGGTTCCGTGACCTGGCCGTGAATCAATTGTCAGTTTGCCATTCACGCTCTCTGTCCGTTCGCGCATGGACTTTAATCCAAAATGTTTCTTAAGGGTCGTCTCAATGAAACCAATGCCGTCGTCAATAATTTCAACACACAGGTTTCCCTGTTTGGAATAAAACTTGACCCAGACATTGTTGGCATCCGCATGCAGGCGGATATTGGTGAGCGCCTCCTGAATGATGCGCACCAGTTGAACCTCACAAATTGGCAGCAGGCTGGTCTTTTGCTCGCCCTCCTGCTCAATATGAGTTTCAATGCCTGTCTGCATACCAAACTCACGAATATATTCACACAAGAATGGGATCGCTTCGCCGTCTTTGGACAATGCTGTTCGCAGGTTAAGAATATTTTCACGCACCTCAGCTTGTGCGTCGCGGATGCGTGTACGGGCAAGATGAAGTTCAGCAAGGGTCTCATCAATCTTGCCTTGATGCACCAGCAATTCAAGTGACTGCATTTCCAGACTGAGAAAGCCAAGTATCTGTGAAAGCCCATCATGCATTTCACGAGCCAGGCGTGCACGTTCCTCGACAATTGCGCCAGATTGAATTTGTGCCGTCATCAAAGCGTGTTCGATGGCAATTGAAATTTGCTGGGCAATGCTTTCGAGCACCATTTTGTCCGAGGCAGTGAATGGCACATTTTGTGCGCGACCGATCCACAATCCGCCAATCACCTGTTCATTGGTTTTTAACAGAATGGGGAAAACATGTCCGATATTTTTCTGCTGTATGGGAAACACAAGCCCTTCACTAACAACTTTTAGATCATCGGAGGAGAATACAAAATCGGTCTTCTCAAGGCCTTGTCCGGTGACCTGGTATTTGATGCGGAATTGTTCATGTTCGGGTTCCCACATTCCAAGCACGGCCACCTCTGGTTCGGTGAGGTTATATACAGATTCCATCGACATCAACAATATCTCTTCAATGTCCATCCCGCTTGAGATACGGCGGCTGAGGTCGACCAGGGTGTTGACCCAGCGCTGGATGGCACGGTTTAAGGTGATCACTTCCTCTTTTTTCATGCGTTCGGTTAAATCGTTCAGGATGACGACTGTGCCGGGATATTTTTCGCTAAAATCCTGCATCCGTTTCATTTTGACCTGGTAATGACGCTCGCCCAGCAAAGTTTGCATGGATTTGACGATGATCATTTCCTGCTCACGGCTCTGGGAAAAGACCGTGATTTCCTGCGCCAGCCAGGGAAAGGCAGTATTGGCAGGCTTTTGATCGTAATAGCGATGGGCGGGAAGATCATATTCCTGGAATAATTCAGCAGCAGCCTGGTTGATATTCTCGATGTTATTGTTGCGATCCAGTAGAATGACTGGATCATAAAGACTTTCGAAAATGGTTAGGTATTTGTTTTTTTCATTGGTCAGAACACGGTTCTGGTTTCGTAATTCATCGACAGCCTGATTATCGTTCAGTGAATTCCATTCAACACTGTATCCAACTTCAAATCGGTCGAAGAAATTTTCCAAAAAAGCCAGGTATTCACGCTCTTCCCGGATGTCAAAGTTTTGTTCGCGAATCATATCAAAGTAACTGCGCCGATAATATTTCACCAGACCAAGAAACATTCCAAGCGTAATACCCCGCGCACGATGTTTGTGAACTTCTTCGATGCTGAATTTATCGATGGCAGATTCGTTGAATTTATCCTCCAAGTTGGGAGGTTCAATGACATCATTGGTCTTGATGGCATTGAACATGGCCATATTAAGTGATGCAATTGAAATGCGCCATGCTTCGATAAGGGTCGAAGTATAGCGGGTGTATTCATGAACTTTGGCATATTCCACCACCCGTCTTAATACCCAGTCTTCATTTTTTGAAATTAATTCCATTAAATTATTCATACTTTATGCTCCGTTTTGCCGGAAACCCTTCCAAACTATGTTCAGTAATCATTTTGCATGGTTTTCGCAGATTTATCAATCACTGAAACTCCCGTTTATCTGAAATACTGACAAAAGGACATCTTAATAGTGACAAATGGCAAGGTTTATTTGAGTTCACAATATCTTGGTATTCGAAGGTATAGTTTTACCGAGGAGATTGGATTTTTACTATAGCGATACAAGTTCCGAGATCGCGGGTTCGTTACAAGATGCCCGATAATGGAACTCACGGTGCGTAACTATTTTTCAGGCCTGTTTTTACGCTAAAATGGGCAGTAGTAAACAAAAAAACTGCCTATTTAGGGCAGTTTTTTTGTTTACCTTGGCGGTCCTTACGGGGATCGTACCCGCGATCTGGAAGAAAATATTATGTAAATCTTATGTCTTCATACCGACACCAACAGGACACCCCTGTCAGTGTTTTTGTATCATGCAGCCCATGACCGAACCACACAATCATTTTGCTGCATCGATCGCATCCGCAGCGGTTGAGATCCTCGAAGACCACTTGCTCTTTCCAGGCGGATATTTGCTTCCTCTTTCCGCGCGCGGTGGCGGGGTGCCTGGCATGGCCGATCGTCCCTGGTCGCGTCTGACCGCAGATGTCTTTTATCCCAACCTACCAGCAATATATTCACTGTCATTACACCGCGAACCGCCCGACATATTGCGCGGTTCGTTGCGCACCCGCCGCACGCTCTTCGAAGGGTTCATGATGGCGCTGGCCGAGAAGACCGGCCGGCGTCCATCGATCGCGGAACGCTCCGCAGATCACGCGATGGATGCGGCCGAGTCTGAATTGACCTTCGGCAAGCCGGCTTTCAAGATCGCGCTGATGAGCGGGTTATTCGTGGAACGCGGCCGTTTCGAGGAGGCCGAGGCGGCGCGCAGAGTCATCGAAGCCAATTTACGCGCGCGCGGACTGTCAGCGCAGCGCCTCTTCTATATCGCCGAGCGCGCACTGCAACACTTCCAACCTGGAGGCAGGCTTTTTCCTGGCCTCGATGAACCCACACTGTTTATGGAGGAGACGCTTCCATTGATCCCGGCGCCGTCACGCCAGGTATTGCCCGCGGATGATTCCGTCTGGATCGGCACCCATGCGCGTGATGGACGCGATGTGCATTTCTCTTTTACAAAAGGACTCGATCCAGCCGTTCCCCCACCGCCGCACGCCACAACATTGATCCTGGGCGAACCCGGTGCCGGCAAGACTAGCCTCTTGCGCTGGATCATGCTGCAAAGATTATTACAGGGACGCACTGTGATCTCGATCGATCCCGAAGGCGAGAATAATAATCTATGCGCATCCGTCGGGGGTTGGGTCGTGCCAGCAGGAATTCCCGAAGACAATAAGACCTGCCTCATTCATCCCCTGCAGGGCGAGAACCCGGCTGAGTTATTACTCGCCGCGCGCTTCCTGATCGCTGCGCTGGCAGGCGAAGCGGCACTATCCCCCGCAGTGCAGGCCGTCTTGCATGAGGCTGTCAAACGCAGATGGGAACGCAGACCCGGTCCGACTTCGATTGCCGAATTGGTCGAAACCCTGGGAACAATCAATACCCCCGAGGCGGCCCTCCCGATCGCGCTGCTGCGGCCGTTCATGCGTGGCGGCTTATTTGAAGGTTTCTTTGATCGACCCAAAGCCTTGTTATCGCCCCACTTTCCAGCCGGACAATGGTGGAACTTAGATCTGTCCTCCCTGCGTGAAGAGAACCGCGCCATCGTGCACGCGGTGCTGGCGTGGTTTCTCTATCACGCGGTCACAGTTGGGAAACAGCCAATGGATATCTTCATTGATGAAGGCTGGCGTTTATTACGTAGCGGTCCCTTCACAGACCTGTTGGATGAACTGGGCCGACGCGCGCGTAAACGCGGAGTCGGCGTGACTCTCATCACCCACCTGCCTGCCGACCTGATGAAGAACCCGACCTCATTGAGTCTGGCCTCCACTGCTTTCATTGGCAGGCTTGGCCCGCAGGAAGCCTTCGCCTTCTATCGCTCGCTTGGCATCCCGGAAAGCGAGGCACACAGAAATGCCGAGCTCACATCCAGATTACCCCCGCGCGTTTTTCTGGCCGCCCCCTCCGGCAGCCGAGGCGCGTTGTTCCCGGTGCTGGTTTCCATTCCACCGGCGTGGATCCAATTCTGGAAACAACTGGGCGCGATGGGAGTCATGCGATGATCTGCATCAGGTGCGGCTATGAATTCGCATCCAGTCCAACAGAGTGCTCACTGTGCAGCGGCGGTCCCTGGCAGGCCTGGGAGTTACTGTTCGCGCCACACGCCCTGGATGATCTGCGGGCACAAGTTGCTGGCTGGCTCGGACAACTGCCTTTTCCAACCATGATCGAATGGATCGGATCTCCAAAGGGTTTGCGTATTCGATTATTTCTTCCCCCTCAGCTCGCCGACGCGGAAGCAGTCACGCGGGCCTGGGCAGCAATGACAGGCCAGCACTCGCGCTGGCGTAAATTGGGAATGCTGGACATCAAAGGAACGGTATACGCATTTCATCCATCCGACCGATTGCCATCCATCATTGTCTCTGCGAAAGATAGTGACACGCTTCTGGCAATCGGGAGCCGGCTGATCAACGCTGAAGCAGGTCTGCGACTCTGGCTGCTGGGTAACGAAGGCGAACTTCAGGAAAGGCTGCGAAGTCTTTCAGCCTATTCGTATGGCACCGAAGGCGGCGTGCAAAACAATGCTCCCAATCCGTGGGGATTCCAGTTGGAATTGCTGCGAGGTATGCTATTTCTTGGGATGATCATGGCCGGTATCAGCGCGGGCATTTGGAACGCAGGCTGGTTTAAGCCTGTTCCAGAGATCCTGTTCGTTCTGGCCGGCACGCTGATCTCCATCGCCGCTTCCTGGGGAATTCGTAACTGGCTGGAGTGGCGTTCCATTCCCAAAGAGGTCCTTGAAAAAAGAATTCAAGAACCCCTGATTAGGGTCGCCCTATCCCTATCCGCACCCATCGATCTGCCGATGTTTGCCGGACAGGGGTCCTGGAGGAAGCTGGCGGATTCCTGGCCTGAAATTACGGGACACACCTTCCCGCAGCCGGCCAGTGATCTGGCCGGCCTGATCGCGCCGCTTCAATTGGGCGAAGGCAGCGGCTTGCTTGACCGCGACACGACCCAGGAAGTGCCGGCCCCGCCTCCATCCCAGCCATTGCTTGAGGCAGTCTTCAAGATCGGACAAAGCGTGGCTACTGATGAAATGGTTGGCATCGATCCCGACGTTCATGGCATGGCCACAGGCGGAAGCCGCTCAGGCAAGACCTCCTTCGTCTTCGCCCTGCTTGAACAATTGATCGCACAGGGACATGACGCGCCTGGAATTTTCCTGACCGACCCGCATGTCTCTCTAGCCGATGCTTTTCTGGACGCGATCGCTCAGTTACCTGAAGAGCAGCGTCTTGCCGCCATCAAACGGCTGCGCATCATCACTCCGGACCAACCCTATGTGATCCCATTGAACTTGTTGGCTGTGCCGGACTTCACCTGGGCCGGCAACGCAATCGTGCAGATCGGCCGCCGCATCTGGGATGATTATTGGGGACCGCGCATGCAGGCCGCGCTGCTGGGATTGTTTCGTATCGCGCATGTCTGGAATCAAGATCATCCTGATGATGGATTGGGATTGTTGCATGTGGTCTTCATGGCATACAACAAGCACTGGCGCCATACCGCCATCGCGGCCCTCCCGCCCGCTGAACGCATGAGCGCCATCGCGCTGGATGCCCTGCTTGGGCAGACTGGCGAGGAGGATAAAAAGAGCCAGAGTTGGATCACAGAAGTGATCAGTCCGGTCCTCTCAAAGGTCATGGCCCTGGAGCTCTCGCCCTGGCTGTTCTCTGCAATGCATCAAGAGCGTTTTGTGGACTTGAAACGTTGGATCAATGAGCGGGACTGGATCATCCTGCGCCTGCCGTCCGGTGAAATGGGTCGGGAAGGCGCGCGGCTGACCGCCTCTGTCGTCTACAACGTTTTCGACGCGGCATATCGCCGTGCCACACTCGAAGAACCCATTCCCTTCTATATTATTGTAGATGAAGCCCAGGAAATAGGTTCAGGCATGCGCCTGGAGTCCATGCTCTCCGAAGGTGCCAAATTCGGGGCGCGTATGTTTGTGCTCGCCCAGTCCATGTCCATGATGCGCAAGGTGGAAGGAATGGAGCCGGTCGTACAGGCCATGCTGGCTAACACCTCCACGCAGATGTTCTTCTCTCCCGATCCTGAAGACGCCGATCTGATCCGTGCCACTTTGAATTCAACCGTGCGCTATGGGGAGATGACCCTCGACCTGCCATCCCTGGAATGCTGGCTGCGCGCGCGCGTGAATGGTCATTGGCAGCCGCCTACGCTGATTCGGATCAAACCATTACCACGTGCAGACAGGGCCAGGGTGAACCGGCTCATCGAGGAGGTCATTGCGGAACACCAGGCAGACTATCAGCCGATCGATGGCTGGCAGGAACGGGCATCTCGGGTTTTGAGGAATATGCTGCCCAAGGCATTGGCGGATCTATTAGAGGAATTTCTGGGCGCACGGATGGAACGCCAGAGCACCAGAGTCAGCCAACCTGAACCGCCTGCTGACCCGCTTAATCTGGGATTGTGAGGAGCATCATTGGAAACCTTGCAAATTTTGATCCAACATATGATCACAGCCGCAGCTTCAGGGCAGCCGGACCGATCAAACCGGGAAAGTTTTTACACACCCATAAAAAATGAATGGGCAGATGGCTGCCAGCGGAATATCACTTGGTCCACAAAGTGCTTGCCAGGTGAAGAAAGTGGGTGATTGGAATCTATTAAGACTTCTGATCCTTGTGATGAAGAAATGAAAAATAATTTGGAGATTGGCATGCGCCGTACCACTAAAAGAGTACTGTTCTGTATCTTCCTCATCCTAATGAACACAGCCGCGATCCCGCGTTTGGCAATCGTATTGAATGAGGATCGCACCTATGACCAGGCGCATGACAGTGGTTATATCGACTGGAATGGTAATGCCCAGTATGTGTATCTCGGCCACAAAGATGGAACCACCTTGCCCCCGGAGGAAGGTGGTGTTTTCTGCGGGTCGGGGTGCTATGAATGGGTCACTCGGATTGGAAATGGAGGTAGCGTCAGCGGCGCCTTTGCGCGTGATGTTACCTATTTCGAAGCAATGGTCGCCTTCACTCAGGATGCCAGTGTGGGCAGCGCCATATTGAGCGCTTGTGGTTCAACCGCAAACTGGTATTTGTATAACACCGGCGGAAGTCTGCCTGGCTTTGTCAGTATGATCTTGACTGTACCGGCTGGCTGCAGAACATGGTCGCTCACCGCTTCGGGCGGATATGTGGATTTTCGTTCCGTGGATGTTTGGTATGTAGCTGCTCTGCCTACATCGACACCAACACCCTTGCCAACATTTACTGTTACTTCAACTCCTAACAGGAGACCGCCAACTTCCATACCGACTTCTTTCCCCACCAGGACCTCGACAGTTATCCCGACTTTTACCTTCACCTCCACATCGACCAGGACGCCGACCCTCATCCCCACTTCCACATTTACATCCACTCCGACCAGGACTCCGACCCTCATTCCGACTTCCACATTTACATCCACTCCGACTAGGACCTCGACAGTTATTCCGACTTTTACCTTCACTTCCACATCGACCAGGACGCTGACCCTCATCCCCACTTCCACATTTACATCCACTCCGACCAGGACTCCAACCCTCATCCCCACTTCCACATTTACATCCACTCCGACCAGGACCTCGACAGTTATTCCGACTTTTACCTTCACTTCCACATCGACCAGGACGCCGACCCTCATCCCCACTTCCACATTTACATCCACTCCGACCAGGACGCCGACCCTCATCCCCACTTCCACATTTACATCCACCCCGACTAGGACTCCGACCCTTATCCCAACTTCCACTTTGACCACGACACCTACTAGCACATTTACTTACACTCCGTCCCCGACTTTCACTTTGACCGCAACACCCACCAACACATTTACTTACACCCCATCTCCAACTTCAACAGGGACACCTACAAACACATCTACTTACACTCCGTCCCCGACTTCAACTTTGACCGCGACACCTACTAGCACATTTACTTTCACTCCATCTCCGACTATGACCGCGACACATACCAGCACATCAACTTACACTCCATCCCCGACTCTAACTTTGACTGCAACACCCACCCAGACTTTTACATTCACCCCATCCCCAACTTTGACCACGACACCCACCAATACATTTACTTACACTCCAGCTCCGACTTTCACTGCGACACCCACCAACACATTTACTTACACCCCATCTCCAACTTCAACAGGGACACCTACAAGCACATCTACTTACACTCCATCCCCGACTCTAACTTTGACTGCAACACCCACCCAGACTTTTACATTCACCCCATCCCCAACTTTCACCGCGACACCCACCAATACATTTACTTACACTCCGACTTCAACTTTGACCGCGACACCCACCAACACATTTACTTACACCCCATCTCCAACTTCAACAGGGACACCTACAAGCACATCTACTTACACTCCGTCCCCGACTTCAACTTTGACCGCGACGCCTACTAGCACATCAACATACACTCCGTCCCCGACTTCAACTTTGACCGCGACGCCTACTAGCACATCAACATACACTCCATCCCCGACTTTCACCGCGACACCCACCAATACATTTACTTACACCCCGACTTCAACTTTCACCGCGACGCCTACCAATACATTTACATACACCCCATCTCCGACTTTCACCGCGACTTCAACTTTAACCGCGGTACCCACCAATACTTTTACTTACACCCCATCCCCGACTTTGACCACGACACCCACCAATACTTTTACTTACACTCCATCCCCGACTTTGACCACGACACCCACCAATACTTTTACTTACACTCCGACTTCAACTTTGACCGCGACGCCTACCAATACATTTACTTACACTCCATCTCCGACTTTCACCGCGACACCCACTAACACATCTACTTACACCCCGACTTCAACTTTAACCGCGGTACCCACCAATACTTTTACTTACACCCCATACTTTCACCGCGACGCCTACCAGCATATCTACTTACACATCAACGCCGATGAGAATAATTGATTCAACTTCAACAAAAGCATATATACCTCATGTTATTACTACGATGCCCTTGATTACCTCAACGACCGCCAGTCCCACACCGACAACTGTGCCTACCGTGCTTGTGATAATTACAGCAACAGGAACAGTTGTTTTACCAACAGCTGTAATAATTACCCCATCAGCCAACACATCACTCCCTGCCCAAGCTACGCCCCTTTGGCTTTTACCGATATTGGCAGCTTTATTCATCGTAATCACTTCTGTGAGTGTCATCGACCCGCGTCCCGCTGCGCTTGATCGCCTAAGAAGTATGTTCGATCAGATATCAATCCAAAATCTTCAATACCCGTCAAAAGATGACGAAAAATCAAGATAACAAGGAGTTCTAAAATGGACATAATACTAGCAATTGTCGTATCAGCGGCTGTGATCATCTTCGGCGCTTTGATCAGCCGTGGAAATGAACGTCAGCGCAAGGCGATCGACGCCTTGCGCGAACAAACCGAGCTATGGGCAATTCAGGACCTGCTCATAAAGAGAGAGAGGATGGCGCGCGAGGTGCGCATGAATGATCCGCTTGCCTGGCTAAGCAGGGTTGCGACAAGGGTTTCAGGAGTGGATTTAAACTTGCAGTTCGTGGAATCGTACGATGAACCGCGAGCTTTACTTTGCATAGCAGGAGATCAGAATTCAAAGATCCTATTCTCTCCTCTAGGTGAAAAAGAAATCCAAAGAATGAAAAATTGGAAAAGAAGTCGTTTATCCCGCATAGGCGAAGCCAATCCATTGTTATCGCTACCGCGAAAAGTTACTGCATATGAGCTTTCAATCTTGAATGCGGGAATCATGTTTGATCTTGAACTTCAATTAGCCTGGAAAGAATTGACCGGGCAAAGCGCTGGTCAACTTGAAACGATATGGATGTATAGAGAAAGAAAATAAAAATATACTTCAACCATTAGTGAACATGAAAACATAAAAAGTCTTCAGATTTCGGCAGCACCCACTAAAAGAGTGGAAGAATGTAAATATATAAGAAGGAGTCTCCCAAATAGGCTCCTTCTTATATATAAGGGTTGAAAAAAGTTGAGCTCAGGGGCAAACTTTTGGGTGATTAGACCAGAAAGGATACCGATGAGATCAACCCAGCTATTTTGCCCGAATATTGAATACCCTGCAAGAAGACATCCAATCCGATTATTTGGGATAGATAGTGCAAGGTATTTTCTGTAAATTGGTCAAAGTTATCTTTGGGTTTTGCGATCGATTAAGTTGTACTTTGAAAAGTTACTAGTGACCTGACAGTTTAAGGAAAGGATATTGATCGGCAAAGGAAATCGGGTAAAGTTGTTTTGCGACAAACGATTTCACCAGGAGGTTCCAATGCCGATCAACGAAACCTATCGTACTTGGATTCAGCGAATTTGTGAACTGCGACCGAGACAGCGGAAAACACAAGTACAGAATTTTGTCTGGTTGGTAGTAGGCATTTTTCATAGTCACTCCGTGAGCCTGAGCAAGATCGCGGGAAAGGTAATGAGTACAGCCAAGAACGTGAGTACGGTTCGACGTTTGAGCCGCTTCCTTGCCAATCCGGCCATCGATGTGCGCAGTTGGTATCGGTCGACTGCCAAAGCTTGGTTGTTGTCGCAGTTCCAGCAGGTTGGCGAGATCCGCCTGATCGTGGATGGTACGAAGGTAGGCTTTGGGCATCAGCTCCTGATGGTCAGTCTGGCCTACCGCCGAAGAGCGATACCGATTGCCTGGTCCTGGGTTCGTCATGTCCGTGGACATAGCAGTGCTACTGAAGCAGGTCAGTTTGCTGAAGTACGTGGGAAGCCTTATTCCGCAAAATGCACCCGTTTTTCTGGTTGGAGACAGTGAATTTGGCTCGATTGCAGTCCTGCGGCAGTTGAAACAATGGCACTGGTTCTTTGTTCTGCGACAAAAAGGCAATACCGGCCTGTGGATCAACGAACAAATAGGATGGCAGAGAATAGAGAAGGTCGTTCAACATGCTGGACAGACTACCTGGTCTCCGAACTGCTACCTGACCCAAACTGAGATCTATCCGGTCTCTGCCTTGATCCACTGGCGGATTGGTGAAAAAGAACCCTGGTGTCTGGCAACCAATCTACCGAATGCCTCCTTGACTCTGCGCTATTATGGCAGACGCATGTGGATAGAAGAAATGTTTGCTGATTTCAAAAAACATGGCTTTGATCTGGAGAGCACCATGTTGCGTAATCCACCGCGTTTATCTCGCTTGACTTTGGCTGTTGCCTTCCTATATGTCTGGCTCCTTTCGATTGGCAGTCGTGCAATTCGTGCTGGCCTCCGTCATTTGGTCGATCGCAAGGATCGTCGTGACTTGAGTATTTTCCAGATCGGTTTGCGCCTCATTGATCGTCTATTCTTACACTCGCTACCCATTTCGCTGCCTTTATGGTCTCGCTAATCAAACAGTCGGGTCGCTAGAAAAGTTATATAAGTTCTTCCAGTCAGCCACTAGGAAAGTTCTGAAAACTACCTTTTTATTCTTTGTTGTGCATGAAAAATATGGTCTATTGTGTGTATTCCTGCCCTTGTGGATATTATGGTGACTCACTCAAGCCTTGCACTTGCGCCCCATCAACAGTAACAAAATATCAAAAGCGAATCTCAGGCCCACTGTTAGATCGTATCGATATTCATATCGAAGTCCCGCGCGTGGACTATGAAAAATTAAGCGGCAACCGGGTTAGCGAATCATCCGAATCGATCCGCGCTCGTGTGCAAGCAGCGCGCGATATTCAAAACAAACGCTTTGCAAATGGAAAGTCGGCAGATATTGTCTGCAACGCGGATATGCGCATCGGGGAGGTCAGGCAATTTTGTCAGTTGCAAGCCGAAGGTCAGAGCTTGATGCGCTCTGCCATGAGTCAGCTCAATTTGTCAGCACGAGCTTACCATCGCATCTTGAAACTGGCGCGCACGATTGCAGACTTGGCAGGCAGTGAAGAGATACAGTCCGCGCATTTGGCAGAGGCATTACAATATAGGCCAAAGATCATGATGGGGTAGCTTCACTTCATCATGCAGCAATTGAGTGGGGAAATTAATCTATTGACAAATATTATTCCGAGTATTAGAATAAGTCAAATAATAACAGGGTTTCCCATGCTTTCAAACTTCCCCATCGACAAAACTCAGCCAACAACCCGCGATATTCGCGAGGCGAATCGCCTGCAAATTTTGCATCAGTTGCTTTTGCGCAAAACCAGCACCCGCCAAGAGCTTACTCAATTAACAGGGTTGAGCAACGCCACAGTCGCCAATCTCATTGCTGGCATGATGGAAGAAGGATTGGTTGTAGAAACAGGTACTGTCGCCTCCCAAGGCGGACGCCCAACGGCAATCCTCGCGGTTAATGCTTCCGCTGGAGCTTGTGTAGGGGTTGATGTGGCAGAAACCTATATTCGATTTGAGTTGTATGACCTAACCCTCCAAAACCTTGCCGAATATGAAATAGAACTTCCCTCCACGAAGAAAGAACCGCAGGAGGTAGTGAATATGATCGTGTCCGGCTTTAATATGCTCCTCGGTAAGGTCGGATTACCTCGCGACCAGGTGGTCGGCGTCGGCATCAGCATCCCGGGTCCCTTTGAACATTCAACAGGCGTCTCTGTTTTTGCGCCTTCATGGGGCTGGCAGGATGTGCCATTACAGTCCATGCTGGAAAAAGAACTAAACCTCCCCTTATACATGGATAACCCGCTTAAGTTCAATGCCCTCGCAGAAGCCTGGTTCGGCGCTGGAAGAGGCGCTGAGACGATGGCTGCCGTGGTATTAGGGACCGGTGTTGGAGTTGGATTGGTGATCAACGGACAGCTCTTTCGCGGTGCCAGCAACACCGCAGGAGAATGGGGACATTCCGTAATCGTTGCCGGTGGGCGGACTTGTCGATGTGGAAATCAGGGCTGTCTGGAAGCGTACGTCGGTGCCCCTGGAATCATTCAAACCCTGACTGAGATTGATCCGAAAAGTCCACTGCTTTTTCCTGAAGATCAAACCCGCACGATTTCAGCCATTGCTACTGCCGCAGAAGAGGGCGACACCACGGCTAAGGAAGTTATTCATCAAACCGCTGTTTATTTGAGCGCTGGGTTATCCAGCTTAATCAATATTCTCAACCCCGAACAAGTGATTCTCGGGTCTTGGGTGACAGGAGCATTGGGATCTGTAATGTTGCCAGAATTACTTGAATTGGTTGAAAAACAGTCCCTCGCTCAACCTTTTAAATCAGTTCAATTTACTCTCAGCAAGATGAAAAGAAATCCGGTCAGTGTGGGTGCGGCAACCTTGGTGCTTGAAGAATTTCTAGCGAGCACCGGACGACAGGCTGTTGCAGTTCGTTCCGAAGGCTTTCCGGCAGCCAAGACGTAAGCCGTGTATGTCGAACTAAGAACATAATCCCAAAAATTTAGTATACAGGAGGTGAACGGAATTTAAACGCATTCCGGTTTATTCAACGCGTCTATTTAACAATCAAGTCGATCTTCACATAAACCAAGAAGGAGAAAAGAAAATGAAACTATCCAAGTTATTTGCCGTGCTCGTTGTGTTAAGTATGCTGTTGACAGCTTGTGGTCAAGCTGCCCCCACCACTGCGGTGGAAGCACCTGCCGCCACCGATGCGCCTGCAGCAGAAGTCCCTGCCGGCACTGAAGCACCAGTGACCGAACCGGTCAACTTGACATTGAGCTTCTGGGGAAGCGATCTGGACACCCAGGTCTACCAGGAACGTGTGAACATGTTCATGGAAAAGAACCCGGATATCAAAGTTGAACTGATGTACATCCCCAGCGACTACAGCCAGAAGGTTCAGACCATGATCGCGGGCGGTACCGCTCCCGATATCATCCAGTTGTCGGAAGATGTGCACTCCTATTCATCCAAGGGACAGGTTATCTCCTTGAATGATTTCGTCACCAAGGACAGCCTCGACCTCAAAGCCCGCTATGGTGAAACCGGCGGCTTGACCACCGCTTATTCCTTGGACGGCAATTTATATGCCATGCCTGACCGTGGCGGCGCGCTGATCCTTTATTACAATAAGGATATGTTCGATACAGCTGGCGTTTCCTACCCAACCAAGGATTGGACCTGGGTCGAATTCCTGGATGCCACCCAAAAGCTGACCATCCGTGATGGCGATACCGTGACTCAATACGGCTTTGCCGCTGGCGGTTGGTGGCCCTGGTGGATGAGCTTCATTTATATGAACGGCGGAGCTATTTTGGATGCGAGTGGTCAACCCGTTGCTAATTCTCCCGAAGCTGTGGAAGCCATCCAGTTCTATAATGATCTGGTCTACAAATATCAGGTAGCTCCCTCCCCCGAAGATTATGCCAACCTCGGCACCAACAGCCCGGATCCTCTCTTTGCGCAGGGCAAGGTTGCCATGAGCACCACCGGTTTCTGGGGCATCGGCGGATTGAAAGACGCCACCTTCAATTGGGACATTTCTCCACTCTTCAAGAACAAGAACAATGCCACAGTGGTGTTCGGTTCTGGCTTAGCCATCTCCAAAGATTGCAAGAACCCCGAAGCCGCCTGGAAGCTGATCGAATTCCTCACAAGTGAAGAAGGTCAGGCTCCGATCGTCGAGTTCAAGCAGGACGCGCCTGCCAACATCGCCAACCTGAGCGGTGACGCATTCCTCAATCAGAGTTGGAGTAGCAAGCCGATCAATATGTCTGCGTTGGGCGATTCTGCCAATGCCGCCTTCGCTTTGCCCCTCTCCCCGAAGTGGAACGAAATGATGTCTGTCTTCGACACCAACCTCGGCGAAGTGTTTGCGAATCGCGCCGAAGTTCAACCGACGATGGATGTCATTCAGGAACAACTAGTTGATCTGTTCGCTCAATAAGTTTTGAAGAAACCGTGGGAGGTGCAAGCCTCCCACAGTTTTCTCCCCGGATTGCCAAATTGTGAGAATTGCGTTCAAATGTCCTGCAGGTATTTTGTTATTATTCTTTTTGATTCAATTGAACGCCTGTGTCACGGTAAAACCTGATGTAGAAACACATCCTCCTAACGTGGAAATGACTCCCATGACACCTATCTCCCAAAATTCAAAAACAGTTGTAGTGACCATCAACGCCCAATCCACAGCGCAAACTATGGAAGGATTCGGCGCGGCAGGAGCCTGGTGGGCACAGGATGTCGGCGGCTGGGAGGATGAGAAACGGCGCCTCATTGCCGACCTTTTATTTGATTCTGCAAAGGGAATTGGTCTGTCCTTTTACCGCCACAACATCGGCGGCGGTAATGGCGAGAACATTCAGGATGTATGGCGACGCGCGGAAACGTTTGAAGTTGCCCCCGGGCAATATGATTGGACTCGCGACGCCAATGCCATGTGGATGTTGCGGGCGGCGCGTGATCGAGGCGTTGAACATTTTGTAGTTTTTGTCAACAGCCCCCCGGCACGTATGACTGTTTCCGGGTTAACGACTGGGGAAAAGGACGGCAAGTCGAATCTATCTCCTGAAATGTATGCGGAGTTTTCACAATACATGGTAGATGTGATTCGTCACTTGCAAGATGAGGAAAATATTCCAGTTGATTGGCTCAGCCCGATCAATGAGCCACAATGGAACTGGAGTTACAAAAACGGGCAGGAAGGCTGTCATTATGGTCCCGCTGAAGTGCTTGACCTGACCCGCGTTTTGCTGGAGACTCTCCAACAAAACCAATTGGATGTAAAGTTATCCCTGTTCGAGTCGGGCGAGTGGAAGACCGCAGATGTCTACATCGAAAAACTTGCCAGCGATCCACAGGTCTGGGATGCCCTGCCACATCTTTCCATCCATTCGTATTGGTCTCACGCGCGGATAAAGAACGCTTCATGAAATATATGCAGAAGAACCATCCGGATAAGCCACTGTGGATGTCGGAGTGGACGGAGATGCAGGAGGGGCGGGACGCGGGTATGGAATCCGCGTTGATTATGGCGAATGTCATCCACGATGACCTGGTGATTGCTAACGTTACATCATGGCAATATTGGATCGCAGTCTCCAAATATCAGTATCGCGACGGTTTGATCTATGTCAACCCGCTCAATCAAGATGTTCTGCAAACCAAACGTTTGTGGGCTCTGGGAAATTATTCGCGCTTCATCCGTCCCGGTTTTGTGCGCCTGGAAACACAGGGCGGTGATGATACCCTACTTGTGTCAGCGTATCGCTCCGCAGACGATCAGCGCTAGGTGGTAGTGGCGGTAATTTGGCAAACGAACCAGTTGTCCTTATGTTGGGAGCGTTGCAGGGTCAATTGCCTGAGTCCGTTCAGCAATTCGAGACTTCAGAGCAATTCGATCTGGCATTGGTAGAGTCGCGAACTGAGTCAGGTGCATGGACTCTGGCGCCGCTGAGTGTAACCACACTCGTCATAAATAGGTAGGCATATGAGAAAAAAAGAAGCGTTGTGGTTTTATCTGCTGGTGTTCCCCTGGGTGTTTGGTTTTATCGTCCTGACCCTGGGACCGATGCTCTATTCATTTTTTCTCAGCCTGACCAATTGGGATCTGTTCACCTCACCCAAGTTCCTTGGCTGGGACAATTACATCAACTATTCACCAAAGACAAGATTTTTGGAAAACTGTTTTCAACACTTTATATTACGCGTTTATCTCCGTGCCGTTGGGCATGCTTTTCTCCCTCTTTATTACTTATTTTCTGAATAGACCGATCAAAGGCTCGGCAATTTATCGTACGCTTTATTACATCCCGGCGACCGTACCGGTGTGGCTTCGGCGTTGCTGTTCAAATGGCTCCTCGCGCCTGATGCCGGGATGATTAATCGCTTTCTGGCGATCTTTGGATGAATGGGCCCGCCTGGCTGTTGGAGCCTGATTGGGTCAAGCCTGCGTTGATTTTGATGTCCTTGTGGACGGTGGGTGCCAACATCACTTTGCTCATGGCGGGAATGAAGAGCATTCCTGGCGAGTTTTATGAGGCTGCTGAATTGGATGGCGCTTCCCCTATCACTCAGTACTACCGCATCACCCTGCCGTTGCTGACCCGGTTTTTTTTTTCAACTTGATCAACGGTTTGATCGGCGCGTTGCAGATTTTTACCCAAATCTATATCATGACCGGCACGGCGGCGCAAGCCATGGGTGGACCGAACAACGCCAGCATGATGATCGTGCCGTATCTCTTCAACAATGGCTTCCGTTTCTACAAAATGGGCTATGCCTCCGCTATCGCCTGGATCCTGTTTGTGCTGGTAATGATTTTGACCCTGCTGGTGTTCCGCTCCTCAAGCGCTTGGGTCTATTACGAATCAGAGGTACGTAAATCATGAGCAAAATGAGACTGATCGAAAATTCTTTACGTATTGATCCTGACAGTTTTGGGGGCGCTTTTGGCTGCACTTTTGTGTATGTCATTTCAATGGCGCTTGCCAGTGACGCCACCATCCAAACTGACTTTACTTTTATTCCGCATGAATTTCATTTTGAAAATTTCACACGAGTATTCACTTCCAGGCTGAACTTCGGTCAATTTCTACTCAACAGCCTGACATTGGTATTCTTCTCGATGACGGGACAGGTGTTTGTCAGCAGTCTGGTGGCTTATGCATTTGCCCGTTTGCGCGCCCCAAGAAAAGAAATCATTTTCATTGTCCTGCTCTCGACGATGATGATCCCCACCGTGACGCTCATCCCGCAGTTTGTCCTATTCACCAAATTGGACTGGATTAACACTCGCTGCCGATGATCGTACCGAATTTTTTTGGCGGGGCCTACAACATTTTCCTGTTGCGCCAGTTTATCACCCGTATTCCAGGTGAACTGGATGAAGCCGCGCAAATTGACGGCTTGAATTTCTTTGGTATTTACGTTTACATCATCCTGCCTTTGATCCGTCCCGCGCTGGTGGCGGTTGCCATCCAGCGCCGGTCAGATTCCACCTTGGAATCTGGTCATGGTCGGCGCTCTGGTGTTGACCGTACCAATGATTCTGGTCTATTTCTTTGGTCAGTGCTTTATGGATCAACTCAGTCTGTCGGGCGGCAGCGCGGGAATCAAATAACCTGTTCTCTAATTATTCTTTTCATGGCGGCGAAATGTTAAAACATCAATAAAATTTATTACGGCGGGGATTACAATCTAAAGACAGTGGAACGAAGAAATCTGGCGAGGAAGATGATGCGCTTAATGGTCGGGGCTGGCGTCAACTTGGTTTCGCTTGGCATTTGGTTGGGCAAAGCTGGAACCCAAGCCCAGTCAATATCAATTTGACTGGCTAGATCGCATATTGGATTTATTACATGCCAACGGTGTGCAAGTTGCATTAGCAGCAGCGACCGCCTCCCCGCCTCACCTGGTTTTCGCGTCTGCCATCCTGAAAATTGGCCCGTGGCTATGGATGAGACTTCCTACAATAAGGGTCGCGTCAAATCTACTGCCCGAACAGCGTGGCTTACCGCGAAGCATCCTCCAGATTGGCAGGTGAAATGGCGCGGCGATACGGTCAACATCCGGCAGTTTGGATGTGGCATGTGAATAATGAATATGGCTGCCACGTTCATAGGGTGTTATTGTCCCGTCTGCACTCAAGCTTTTCAGGAATGGCTGTGTCCAGAAAGATATAAAAGTGTGGATGTATTGAATGATGTTTGGGGAACGACGTTCTGGTCATTGGGCATCAGTGATTGGGCAGATGTTCCGGCGCTGCCGAATCGCACCACCTCGTATCGCAATCGGCACAGGTTCTCGATTATCGCCGCTTTATGAATCAATCCCTTCTGGATCTTTTCCAAAGCGGAAGTGATGCCATTCGGTCA
>NZ_JADJSO010000051.1:0-35364 GCF_016711665.1 Candidatus Villigracilis saccharophilus | reverse complement strand
CGTGTGCAAACAGCGCGCGATATTCAAAACAAACGCTTTGCAAATGGAAAGTCGGCAGATATTGTCTGCAACGCGGATATGCGCATCGGGGAGATCAGGCAATTTTGTCAGTTGCAGGCCGAAGGTCAGAGTTTGATGCGCTCTGCGATGAGTCAACTTAATTTGTCAGCACGAGCTTATCATCGCATCTTGAAACTGGCGCGCACGATTGCAGACTTGGCAGGCAGTGAAGAGATACAGTCCGCGCATTTGGCAGAGGCATTACAATATGGAGGCCAAAGATCATGATGGAGTAAATATTTAAACCAAGACAAATACACGAATTGTTCTTCAGATTTCAAATAAGCCCAAGGATCTTCCACCAAGTCACTTCAATTGGAACGAGTACAATCAGTGCAACGATGGTTAAGCGGATACCATACTTCAATACATGACGGGTATCGTAGCCGCCGGGCTCCCTGTCCAAGCAGAATGGCAACATGCTGGAAGGGGAAAATATAATGAATGGCAACTGCTGTATAAATCAGCAATGCGGGGAATAACGGATTCCAGCCTGCTATCGTTGCGTAATGCACCAGCGGCGGGGCGACGATGGACATGCAAGCCAGCGCGCTGCCCAATACCATATGAACCAGCATAGTCGCCCCGCCAACCAGCGCAGCGAAAGCATACGGATTCTGAGATGGCGCGGCAGGCATGAGTACTTGAGTGAGCCATTCAGCCATACCGGTGGTTTTACTTACCGAGCCAATGGCAAACGCACCCATCACGAAAAATATGATGGGCCAATTGACGCCAGTGGAAATATCTTTGGCGTCCAGAATGTCGCCCACTTTCGGCAGCGAGAGTCCTATGACTACGATCAATGCCACCCATGCCGGGTCAAGGTGATGAATGAAATCGGTTGACCATAAGATCAGCGCGCTAACACCCACAACAAAGTGACAATCTCATCACGGCTCATGGGACCCAGCTTTTTGCTCGCGCTGGATGTCGATCCGGTCAATACGTACGGACCCGTCTGCTTGAAAATTAACAAATGCAGCCCCATCATCAACAGCGACGCCGTGATACCGGGGACGGCCATATACTTTGCCCAATCAAGCCAGCTCACATGTAACCCGCTAAAACCAACTGTGGCAATATTCAATGTAGAGTCGCCAGTCAATAAAATGGTAGAGGTGGCAGTAGTCGCAACAAAAACAGAAAGCCCGAGAGACGCCGCGTCTGCTTTATTCATTCCGGCTTTTGGATGATGGCGCGTATCAGTGACATCATCAACAACGCCCGCGGAAAAAGGATGCGGGATGAGAAAACTCAGCACAAAGCCAAGTACATAAGTCAGCACGATCAAACTGCGATATGAAGTGGCATAGCGGATCATAAAAGAAGTAGGGCGACGCGCTGCGCCAAGCCGGATTTGGTGACCGCAGCTGCGATCAGAAATGCGCCAATGATGAGCCACATCAACGGCAGAGTCCAGATATGAAAGACTACATCTGGTTCGGCCAACCCAAGCAGCAAATAGCCCAAGAGCATGAGCAGCGTTGAATACGCCGGCGGCACAACATTGAATACCCACCATATATCACAGTGAACAGGGTGACGACCAGCATTTTGCGTCCCGCAAGACTTAGGTCGCCGGGGAGTGGCATGAACCACAAACTGGTCGCCAGTGAGATGGATAAGAGCACCCCGATCAGTTTGCGATCCAGGTGAAAACCGCGCAAAAAACTCGCGCTACAGGCGAAGAAGCGAGTCAAGGAAGTCCAACACTTTCTTTACGTTTTGCGGGTTTCAAAGGCAGAGTCTGCATGCCGTGCGTTGGGAAGAAGTTCCAACGTGACTTTATCCGCACCGATCACATCCTTAGTTTTGCAGCCATATGACCGACTGCTGATGCGGCACGGTATCGTCTTGATCGCCATGTTGAATGAAAAACGGCGACGCTATGGAACGGATATAAGTTTCGGGATTTGCCCTATGAACCAGCTCTGGAATTTGAGTTATCTGCGCGCCAAGCAAGAGCGATTCCGGCGAGTTCGTGCCGTTGTGTGAAAACTCCACTGGTGGGGCAAAACCTGATTCAGCCAGCTGCTCATCCATTTTAAGAAAATCTGTGGGACCAAACCAATCCACCACGGCTTGAACATGGCAGGGCTGTTCAGGATTGCCGAGCGTTAAGTCTTCCAATTCAGAAGCCCATGCGGAGACACCCATCATCAAGGAAAGGTATCCACCCGCAGATCCTCCCCATGTTGCAATCTTTTGGATCGAATAAATAGTTTTCGCATTCGCGCGAATCCAGCGGATCGCGGCTTTGACATCATGGATCAACGCGGGGAATATTGCCTCAGCGCTCATGCGGTAATTAACGCCGATCAAAACATAATCGCGCTTTAAACTCTCAAGCATGGGAGTCAGTTGAACATCACGCTTATCTCCGCCCATGAACGCTCCGCCGTGAATGGAGACGATCACAGGGGAAAGGCCCATCGCCTTCTTCGGGCCAATAGATATCCAGTTTCTGTGTCGGTGAAGATTCAGCGTACGCAATATCAAACATCTTGCGGGTGATGTGATCCGTTTTGGCGGGCGGAACTTCAAATGGGAGTGCGTAATGTGGTTCGGTCATTGTATACCTTGATCATTAATAGTGACAGCCAAAACCTTATGCAGCCACTTTCGCGACTGTTTCTTTAGCCTTGCGGTTTTTCTGATAGACATCAAAGGCGACTGCGATCAAAAGAACAGAGCCTTTTACGACCGTTTGCGAAAAATCAGGGAAGTGGCAATTGCATGGCGTTGTTCAACACGCCGATGATCAACATACCCACCATCAAACCGGAAAACGTTGCCTTCTCCACCTTGAAGCTTACGCCACCCAAAAGTGCAGCAGTGAGACAGTCAAATTCAAGACCCTGACCGGTAATGGTCTGGCCGGCAAAAACTCTTGATAGCAGCAGAACTGTTGTGATCGATGAGATAAAACCGCAGATCATGAATAAGGTTACTTTCATTCTGGTGATATTCACACCTGCAAGGCGGGCGGCTTCTTCATTGCCGCCCAAGGCAAATATCTGTCGGCCAAAGTATGTCTTGGTCAGGATGAAAGATCCGATCAATGCCACAATGATCATAACGATGACCGGTACGGGGATTCCCCATACAAATCCCTGGCCAAACCAGCGGAAGGAATCCGGGAGATCCCATAATATTCCTGGATTGATTAATAATGTATCCCATGCCCTTAAATATTGCGGAGTACCCAAAGTAATAATAAGCGGATGGATATTTAGTTTTAATGCAGAGGAACCCATTGATCGCACCCAACCCGGTTCCAACAAGCAGAATCAGGGGAATTGCGACTGCAGGTGGCAGCTTCCAATCGACCATCATGATCGCCAAAAGGACATTGCTAAACACGATCTGGGAGCCGATGGAGAGATCAATACCGCCGCTGATCATCACGAACATCAAGCCGACGGCGCTAATCCCCGCAAATGAGATTTGGCGTATCATAGTACGAAGATTACCAACTGTCATGAAGTTCGGTGCAATAAATGTGAACAGAATTAACAAAAAAGATCAGAATCAGGAAAGGCACATTCTTTTGCAGGATTGATCCTAACCTAGCGCTAAATTTGTAGTTTAACCATTGCTTGATTGCTCATTCTTAATTCCTCCAAAAGTTAATGGATCCCCGATGCGAGGTCGAGAATATAATGCTGATTGAAATTCTCTTTTTGGACTTCTCCAGCCAATTCACCTTCGCACAAGACAATGATCCGGTCCGACATGCCCAATAATTCTTCCATATCAGAAGAGATCATCAAAATCGCAATTCCATTGTCAGCCAATTCAGTCATCAGGTGATAAATTTCCTGTTTGGCGCCAACATCAATCCCACGGGTGGGTTCATCAAAGATCAAAATGTCAGACTCAGCAGCCAAAGATTTGGCAAGCACCACTTTTTGTTGATTACCACCGCTTAGATTGATCACCTGTTGTAATAAGTTGGGAGTTTTTATATTGATACGTTCTTTGTATTTCTGCGCGATCTCATCTTCTTTTTGGTATTAACCACACCATAATTTGAGATGCGTCGAATGATCGGGAAACTGATGTTCCACTTGACAGCCATTTCAAGGAAAAGCCCCTGGCCCTTGCGGTCTTCAGTCAACAATCCAATTTTATGCTGGATTGCATCCAATGGAGAATTGATCCTAACAGGATATCCGTTGATCAAGATCTCTCCACTTTCCCTTGGAGCTGCGCCAAAGAGAAGTTGAGCCAATTCTGTTCGGCCAGCGCCAACCAATCCGGAGATTCCTAATATTTCACCTTTACGTACTGAAAATGAGATATTTCGATCCCCATTCCCGGTAAGGTTCTTTACTTCCAAAGCAACTTCACCGGGTGACTTTTTCCGTTGAGGATAACTTTCCTTTAATTCACGTCCCACCATCAGCGTGATCAAATTCCTGTCGGTTGGTCTCTTTCGTGTTTTGGTGGTGACGTAGCGCCCGTCACGCATAACACTGACGCGATCAGAGATGCGGAAGACTTCTTCCAAACGATGTGAAATATAAATGATCGTCACACCTTTTTGTTTTAACTGGTTGATGATATTGAACATCAACTCTACTTCTGAAACACTTAAAGGAGCAGAGGGTTCATCCATGATCAATATTTTCACATTCTTCGAGACTGCTTTGGCAATTTCGACGATCTGTTGTTCGGCAATCGAAAGTTCTTGCACCACGATGTGTGGATCAATTTTCACCCCAAACTGGTCCAGCACCTTGACCGCCTTTTTTTCAATTTCCTTGGCGCTAAACAATACCGATTTTTCACTTCTTTCACACAAATAAATATTCTCGGCAACTGATAATGTGGGAACCAGATTAAATTCCTGATAAATCACTTCCACACCAAGACTCCTGGAAAGAGAAGGAGACATCTTGGAATATTCATGTCCATTAATTATGATGATTCCGGATCGATGTCGATGGCTCCGCCACCGCTTTGATCAAGGTCGATTTGCCGGCGCCGTTCTCGCCCAACAAAGCGTGTACTTCCCCTTCTTGAAAACTGATCGAGACATTGTCCAGAGCCAGAACACCGGGATATTTTTTGGTGATTTTTTCCAGGGATAATACAACCTTGGCATCCATTCTTTTCACCTCAATATTTTAGTGAAGGGTCCCCCTACCCTTCACTATTTTTTACAAAACGCTATTTATTTGGCTGCAAGCGCGGCGAAATCGCAGTTGATCGGGTCCAATTGATCATTGATAATGTCGGGATATTCAACACCCTGCAGCATCTTCTTGATCTGTTCGTAGGTTGCCACGTCAAGAGCGGTACCACCGATGGCGACAAAACCCTTGTAAGGATCTTCGCAACTGGTGACAACCGGGATCATGGAAGGATCCATATCGCCTGCGAAAACGCCGTATTCGTCAATGTTCACACCGGGCAGCGCCTTGATGGCGTTCGCAATTCCCTGAGCATGGGCGGTAGATTGGCCAAGGAAAACTTTGACGTTTGGATTAGCCGTCAGGACATTCTCAGCAGCAGACTGACCGACAGGAATACTGTCACCAGTGATATCCAGTTGTGCAACAAGTTTAACCTGGGACAGATGTCGGTGATGGTGGAATAACCGCGATCGCGCTCGAACATGCCAACGGAGGAACTCGCGGCACCAACGATAGCAGTTTCAACACTTCCATCAGCAGCATCCGGGTACATGGCTTCAATGAAATCGCAAGCCATCTTGGCAACTTTTGTACCGTCTTCGTATTGGCTGGTGTGCATAATGGCATCAAATGGTGCCAATTTGGCGGGAGGAACACCCATGACCATGATGCCAGCAGCTTTGACTTGTTCAATAGCGGGGAGTAATTGATCGACCTCTCCGGCTGCCATAAGGTACATGAAATCAACTTTCATGGAAATACAGTTCTCGATCTGATCGAACTGTTGATTCAAACCACCTTCGTCAGCACCGTAGACATTAACTGTCACGCCATCAGCCTTGAATTGCTCAGTCACTGAGGTGGCAACGCCGTTCAAGAAAGGATTGGCGAGGGAAGGGATGATGTAGCAGACCGTTTTGCCATTGATATCAAAAGGCGATCCGGGTTGTGCAGGCACCATGGAAACAGTGGTGTCCTCAGATGCGGTTGCCGCAGGTGCTTCGGTTGCAGCGGGCGCCTCGGTGGCAGCCGTGATGGGCGCCTCAGTTGCTGGCGCTGCGGTCGTGACGGCAGGCTTGGCACCGCAGGCTGTCAACATGCTGCTCGCAAACATGAAAACTGCCAGAAGGATGGAAAGTGACTTTTTCATTTGATTCTTCTCCTTATTCATAGTGGGGGATTATGACCATTCAGGTTTTGGTCGTTGATAAAAGCATACCTTTTCACTTTCATCAAAGCAATTCCATTTTTGATACAATGTATTCCAAAATGGAATACATTGAGAGGCAGATACTATGGAACTAAAGCAGGTCACGTACTTTCTTACCGTAGCAGAGCTCGGCAGTTTTTCTGCTGCGGCTGACCATCTTTATATTTCACAGTCTTCGCTCTCCAAGCAGATCATGGCTTTGGAAAAGAATTGGGGATTGAACTCTTTGATCGCAGCAAGCGCAACATCGTTCTCACCGAGGCTGGGGCTACTTTTCGAAAACATGCACAGCGGCTTAATGACGAATACAAAGAAATGCTTGCCAATCTCAAGGAATACAAGCGCGCACCGTCACTCTCCATTGTTGCCATTCCGGTAATCGCCCAATATGGTATTACTTCATATATCGCTCAATTTCAGAGTGCCTTTCCCAACATCCAGCTCATGCTGGAAGAGCGTGAAGCTTCAACTATTTTGCCCGCCTTGAACGATCATCAGTTCGATCTCGCATTTGTCCGCGATAATTATCTGGATGTCGAACAGTACCACGTACTCGAAGTGGATCGTGATAAGTTCATGGTCACTTTATCTGTCAAGCATCCCCTGGCGACCCGTACATCAATCTCTTTATCCGAACTCGCCAATGAAAACTTTATCATGTTCGACAAAGGGACCATTGTCCATGAGTTGGCAGTGGATGTTTGTCGTCAAGCCGGCTTTGTTCCGCGTATTTTCTATGCCAGCCTACGCGTCGAAAGCATCCTTGGGCTGGTGGCGTCTCAATCCGGTATAGCGTTGATTATGGAAAAAATTTTTCAGTATCACAAACATCCGGATGTGATCGCGATTCCTCTAAGAGAGATTGTCGAAAGCAAAATCGTCCTGGTCTACCCAAGGGGCAAAAAACTCTCAATTCCTGCGAAGAACTTTTGGGAATTTATTCGAGAGTATCCAAGATAGGGGTATTTACGGTTAATCAGCGATACGGCGGTGACGGTGGGATTGGTCAGCCCCCCTATTAACCTTGGCGAACACTAGCATAGTTATTCACACGTTAAGCAAAAACAAAAACAGGAGATTAGAGAGCATCCCCTGACCTCCTGTTTGACCAAGAGAAAACAAAAAAAGGCTGCCGATATTAGGGCAGCCTCTTTTTGCTCAAATACTTTATTTCATGTACTTATCTAGGAAACTGATCATCAAGGCTATGTTTTCATCTGTTTCGAATTGGCTGCCGCCATGCCCCGCGCCTGCGAGCGAGGTGTAGGTTGCATCCAGGTTTGCGGCACTGAGCGCATCAGCCAACATTTTGGTGCTTTCAACCGGGACAGTGCAATCCTGGTCGCCTTTTTGGATTAAAAAGGGCGGAGTATCTTTGCTGATGTAAGTAATCGGATTGGATTTTTTGACCTGCTCAGGCACAGTTTGAATGGCAGCCCCGATATACGCTGATTCGAAGGAACTGGCATCATTATGTGTCTGGTCACTGGCAGAACAACCCTGCGCCTTGGCCTGGGCGTCCATCTGCAAAAAGTCAGTGGGGCCATACTGATTAATAACAGCCTGAACCGCTGAGGAAACCCCGGCATTCCCCAGGCTGGCATCATCATAATCGCTAATATTGCCGGTTACACCCACCATAGCGGCGATGTTGCCTCCTGCAGATTGACCGAAGACGGCGATCTTCTCCGGGTTGAGGTTGTATTGGGCAGCATTGGCGCGCAAGAAACGCACAGCCGCCTTGGCATCTTGAACTGCGGCGGGAAAAATAGCCTCACCGGAAAGGCGATAATCGATCGAAGCCACAGCATAACCGGCATTCAGCAGGGCTTTCCCTGTTGTTTCGCTTAACATGCCTTTGTCACCGAATTTAAATCCACCACCGTGGATGTTAATTACCAACGGGAAAGGCCCCGCGCCGGTGGTTGGGATGTACAAATCCATTTTCTGGGTGGCAGAAACGGGGGCGTAGACCAAATCTTTGTAATTTGGTTCAACCGAAAAAGCAACGGGAGCACCGCCCTGGGGCAAGGCGGGCATGGCACCCGCTGGCGCAACGGCGGCTGGCGCGGATGCTGTAGCCGTTGGTGTGCTGCCACAGCCAGTGACGCTGAGCAAAACCAACAACACTAGTGAAAGAACGGACATTTTGGAAATTTGGGATAACTTGAATGTTGACATACTTTTCTCCTGGAAAGTTTTATTGTGATGTTTTGAACTATACCAATCGAATCTGAAGGAAATCTCAAGAAATCCTGCAAGAAAACCAGAGCTTTCCGGACAAATCTGGAAGATTACAACAATTTCTTGAGATTTCCTTGAGAATCCTGTGCTACGATAAAATAAATACTCTATCTCTTCTTATACCCCCAGGAGTTTTCCATTGCCTCAGCGTATTCTGGTTGTCGATGACGATAAATCTATCGTGAAGGTGCTCAGTGCTTATCTTGAACAATCCGGCTACCAAGCCATCCCGGCTTATGATGGCGAGATGGCGCTGCACACCCTGCGCCGCGAGCGCCCTGATCTGGTTATTCTGGACCTGATGATGCCCAACCGCGACGGCTGGGAAGTGACCAACTTGGTGCGCGCCGATAAAACCCTGGCCGCCACGCCCATTATTATGTTGACCGCCCGCATCGAAGACACAGATAAGATCGTCGGATTGGAACTCGGTGCGGATGATTACATCCCCAAGCCGTTCAATCCGCGCGAAGTTGTGGCACGGGTGAAAGCGCTGTTACGCCGTGTGCGGCTGGATCAATCTCCAAATTCCGCACCGCATGTTTTGGTCAACGGCGGCTTGAAACTGGATCTGGATCAACGTACGCTGACAGTGGATTCTCAACTGGTGGAACTGACCCGCACCGAATTCAATTTGCTCGAAGCGTTTTTATCCAACCCTGGCTTTACGCTCACCCGCGATGACCTGCTGGAAAAATCAATGGGCTATGCCTACGAGGGGCTGGGGCGCGCACTCGATACGCACATTCGAAATTTGCGCCGCAAGATCGAACCTGATCCCGAAAACCCGAAATATATTCAAACCGTGTACGGCGTGGGCTACCGCCTGACTGGAGATAACTGATGAAGCGTTTGTGGGTCCGACTAAGTCTGATGATCAGTGGCGTGCTGTTCTTCATGTTCTTTATGCAATTTCTTACCATCACGCTGGAACGCACTGGTATGAAAGAGGATTTGGATGGTCCACCCGACGCGCCGCCCGCCGAGATTCAACAGCGGTTAATTGGGTTCATGGCGTTTTCAGTTGTGGTGGGATTGGGCGGCGGAATTATCATCGGACGCGTGGTCAGCGCTCCAATTACTGAACTGGTGAAAGCTGCGGACAAGATCGGTAAAGGCGATTTGAATACGCGAGTCTTTCCACATGGCAGTCAGGAAATGATCGACCTCGCGGATAGGTTCAACAAAATGGCACAGGAATTGGAACACGCCGAGACTCTAAAAAATAATCTGATGGCTGATGTGGCGCACGAGCTCCGCACTCCGCTGACGGTTTTAGAGGCTAACCTGCGTGCCGCGCTGGACAAAGTCTATTCGTTGGATGAAGCGGAGATTGCAAATTTATTTGGTCAAACTCGGCATCTCACGCGGCTGGTCAATGATCTGCGTGAACTGGCGCTTGCAGAATCAAAACAACTGCATCTGGAAAAATACCCAACGGATTTGAATGCCCTGCTGGCTGAAACAATTCAGGCGCTGGATCCGCTTGCGGCAGAAAAAAGTGTTCAGCTGATTTATCAACCTACTCTCCTGCCAGAATTATCCGTTGATCCCACGCGCATTCGTCAAGCGGTATTTAATTTGTTGTCGAACGCTTTACGGCACACGCCCTCGGGTGGAAAAATCTCAGTCGCTGGCAAGCAAGCCAAAAGCATGGTGGTTTTGTCCATCAAAGATTCAGGCGAAGGCTTGTTGCCAGATCAACTCGCGGCGGTCTTTGATCGCTTTTATCGCGCCGATAAATCCCGCAGTCGTGAGACAGGCGGAACAGGCTTAGGCTTGGCAATTGTCAAGGCAATTATTGAGTCGCATGGTGGACAGGTGAAAGCCTACAGCGAAGGAAAAGGAAAGGGCAGTGAGTTCACAATCATCCTGCCAAAATAATCATTCAAAAGGATAAATATGTATGATTGAAAAAATAAAATCCATCTCGAAAGTGGAGTGGCTGGCTGTCGCGTTAATTGTCATTGGCGTGGCAATCATGATTCCCAAGGCGATAGGCATGGTTGAGTTCTACAAGGAATCCCGTTATGCCGCCGAGCATGATTTTTCCGCTGGGAATCTTTCGCCCGACCTGATTCGCCCGTGGATGAGCATCCGCTACATTGCGGTGGCGTATGCCGTGCCGCAAATCTATCTGTATAATGCGGTAGGTATTAAGCCCCACCCGGAGACCAGTATGCTCTCGCTCAATCGGCTTAACCAGCAAATGGAACTGGGTCAGGTGGATGACCAACCCGCCTTGATGAAAACCGTACGCGAGGCAATTTTGGCTTATCGCGCCGACCCAGTTGTGACTGGGCTGCTTGAACAGGAAGCCCATGAGTGGATGACGGTTCTGTACATTTCCAACAGTACGGGCGTACCGGTGAAGACGATTTTTGCGGGGATCGGTCTTCCAGTGGAAGGCAATGCTCATAAACCTCTCGGCTTCTTGAGCGAAACCACAAATTATTCTGGTGGCACGAAAGCGCTGGTTGCCGCTGTCCAGAAAGTTCTTGACGCCCAGGGCGTGGAGCCGGCGCAGCCATGAGCATCGATATTTCCTCCCTCGTCCTAAATTGGATGGCGACCTACGGTTCGCCGATGGTGGCTGGTCTGCTTTATTTGGGCGGTCTCGGGTTACCCTTGCCTGGAACCCTGCTGGTGATCGCTTCGGGGGCATTCATTCGCCAAAGCATGTTGGATGCGGTTTCCACCCCAATTTTGGGTTATCTCGGAACCATCGCGGGCGACTCCTCTTTGTACGCGATTGGCTTCTTTGCCAGCGGCTGGATCGAACGTCGCTTCGGGCAGACCGCCGCCTGGAAGAATGCTCATGCGCTCTTTGAACGGCGCGGTGGGATTGCCATTTTTCTGACGCGTTGGTTATTAACTGCGGTCGCCTTTCCCATTACCCTGATCGCCGGCAGCAGCGGTTATCGCTTTCGGAAGTTTTTCACTTTTGTCCTGCTGGGCGAATTCACCTGGTTTGCAATCTACGGCGGGCTGGGATATGCCTTCGGCAGCCAGTGGGAGTTGATCAGCGACTTCATCTCGGACTTCAGCGGATTTGCGCTTGGCGCAGTGGTATTTGGGGGAGGGATTTATCTGCTGGTGAAATTTGGAAAAAAATCGAATATTGTGAACCAGAGCGAATAATTCCCATTGTACATCCACTTTGTGTTTGGTACACAGGGTAAAACGATCCATGTGCTTACGCACACAAATGTTGGCAAAGACAGACTCGACCATGCCCATCTCCCTCAAGAAGTGGACCTCCAACCTCCCTTACGTAAGTAGCCATGACAATAGACCAAAAATTATGATGAGCTAAACGCGGAATTTAATCGAGAAAATGTATAAGAAAATCATTTCTTTAGAATTCACTTACTTTTCGTATACTGCCAGCAATTTTGCTTTATCTGATCAAGCTACTAATCCACATCCGCTTCAGAGGGGATCGGCACTGCCTTTACAAATCCTTTTGCGCGAAACTTCTCTACATACTCGCGTACAGTCCAGTAATCCAGCCCAACCTGTTCGGCGATATCAAAGACCGTATGCTTTCCCTCAAATTTCATCATGATCTTTTCGATGGCACGATTGAGATCCCAGTTCTCGCGCCAATCCACCCATAAGCCATAACCGCTGAGGAAAACAGGTCCGCGGAAGGTGCGTGTTGGGATGTAATTGCTGGCATAGATGCGGACAATCTCCTCTGCGACATCGACAGCATTAAGAAGTAAATCTTCGTGAATGATATCGAGATTGTCATCGCTGGTGTGATATTCGGGATATGGGAAGCGGCTCAGAGATATACACGGGACGTTGACTCCGGGTCCGTTGATGATGCGCTCATCGTTGGGCGCCACCTGCGCGAATTCGCCTTCGCGAAATTCCTTGTTGTGTTTGGCAATGACATGGCGCGCGATACGGTCAAGCAGATGATTATCCTGCCGCGTGCGCTGTAAAGCCAATGTACTTTGATTGCCCGTTGTGTCGAGAAAAATTCCGCCGCGCAGATTTGGGATGATATTTTCGTTATTGGCAAGATACGCGACGGTGCCAATCGTTTCAGGTCCAAACCAGAAGCGGACACTCATGGAACCAGCGGGTAATGGCTTTTCTGCAAGCCGCCTTGCCAATTCGATCTCGCAGACCACTCCAGAACCATTGTCATTGGCCTGGGATGGATGGCAGGTATGGGATTGGATAATGAACTCGCCAGCCTCTGGATTGGTTCCGCCCTCAGGGTGAATCACACCGACTGCGATCTTCATGCCGTTCTCAGGGTCAATGGAAAATTCAGAACGAATGACCGCATGATATTTTTTATCACGGGGCAATTGGTCAAATAGTTTTTTTGAAAGACAAAATCCCCAACTGCGCTCGTAATATTTAAATTCCCAGGGAATCGCATTTGGACGTTTCTCGTTATAACGCAAATGCGGCGCGAGTTCATCCCATGTGAGAACTTTGTCTATTGGCAGGGAGTATGAAATGATATGCAAAGGATTATTCTTAAAATCCACAACGCGCTCGCCGTCTTCAGTTTCGAGATACGCTTCATGGACAATGTAGCGCTCTGGTACTTTCCATGTCCACACGGGCGAGAGCGGGGCATAATTCTCAGTAGTATAGTACGCTGACTCCGGCATGTAGGAACCGATGATGTCATACGTTCTGTCCATATCATCGGAGGCGAGAGTACGATTAAGATGTAGAAATTCAGCAAGAATGGATTTAAGGGAGGAATAGGGTTTCATGGCCGTCCATATTTCGATGTATTAAAAACAATCCGCAGATTATACAGACTATGCAGAGTTTTATCTGCGCAATCCGTAGAATCTGCGGATGGGATTTTTGTTTGGAAGATCAGCCGAACATTTTCTTCAGACGATTCCAGCCCTGGTTGATCTGGAAGGACTTCATCTTCCAGGTGCCGACGATCCCAAATGGAATGAACAGCACGAAGAGTACATACACCGCACCGCTGATAAAGCTGGCGCTCTCGCCAATGTAACGGCGCAGACCAAAGTCCAGCAGGCGATAGACCACCGCGCCAACCAATGCGCCGTTGAGTGTCCCCACGCCCCCGATGAGGATGATAAGCAGGGCGGTGACAGTGAATCCCATGCTGGCGATATTCGGGCTGACAATGGGTTGATAGAGCGTGTGCATGAAACCAGCCAAAGCCGCGGTCAATGACGACAGGGTAAGCGCGGCGAGCTTGAAATAGAAAGTGTTGTAACCCAACATACGGGCACGGCCTTCGTTCTCGCGGATGGCGACGCAGACACGTCCGGTTGGGGAATCGACAAATCGTTTGTAAAGCAGGTAAACCAGGATCAATATCGTCAGTGCAATGAAATAGAAGCGCAAACGTTCGTTAGCGGGACTGATGAACGCAGGCGCGATCACGCCTTGAAGACCGACATCCGCGCCTGTGTAGGGTCCCATTTCACTGGACATGACGACAATATGAAAGACCGAGCCCAAGCCGAGTGTGACCAAAGCAAAGGTGATCCCCTTGACGCGCGGCAGAACGAGCCCGAACAGAATGGCTTGCACGATGGCTGCGATAAAGACCAGTCCGAGTGTGGCAGGCAGGGATAGTCCCAAAGTCTTGAGAGATATCCCCGTCAGGTACGCGCCCACACCAAAGAACATGGAATGACCGAAAGATAACATGCCTGTGATACCGAAGATCAGATCAAAACTCAAGGCGTAAAGCGCGAGGATGAATATCTCGATCGCAAGTCCCTGGGCAAATTTCGAGTTACCGCTTTCATTCGCGAAGACCATCATTGGAGATTCACCGTCCATGATGCCAACGATAAAGGGCAACAAGACAAGCACGAGCAGCGTAAACAACGCCGAGCGGTTGGTGGAAAAGAATGCTGACAAGCGGGAGTTGATTTGTTGAGTCATGAATTATTCCTTTTTGCCGAGCAAGCCATTCGGGAGAATGAGCAAAATGATAACCATTAGCAAAACTGTGGAAGCGGGGACAAGCGGCGGCGTGGGTTTAAAAATAATATCCGTGAATGGAATGGCGATGCCGATCTGTCCATATTTGATGATGAACTGTTGAATAAGACCGACTAGTACCGAGCCAAGCGCGGCGCCTGGGTAATTGGTCAGGCCGCCAATGGCGAGTGCGATCAACGCATTTAGAAAGAGACTCTCCCCCATCACATTGGAAAGTCCCATCGAAGGCGCCGCGAGAATTCCGCCAAGAGCAGCAAGCCCGACCCCGAGGCCGAATACCATTGTAAAAACGCGGCGAACATTGATACCCAGGGCTTCCACCATCTCACGATCCTGCACACCTGCGCGGATGACCATGCCAAGGCGGGTACGCTGCAGCAGCATCCAGATCGAGATCAAGACAACCACGCCTACGATCGGGATGAATATCTCGTTGTACACGCGCACACGTCCATCCAGCAGCAAAATTGTGGAGCAATGATTCGCCCACCAATCCGCAAAATTTGTGGCAGGACAAACCCCGCCCGTGCCGCTGAAGAATTCAGGTTTCGGCATAACAAATTCGGGGCGCCCCCAAATCGCGCGGACAACTTCAATGCCGATGGCGCTCATGCCAAGAGTGAGCATGAGTTGATAGATCGGGCGGATATAGAGCGGGCGAATTAATATCGATTCGATCAACGCCCCCAGGCCTGCTCCGCTTAAGGCTGCGACCAGAACGGCGGCCACAAAAAGCCAGTTGGAGCTAAGCCCTGCCAATGCCACGGTTAGAGATTCGTTGAAGATAAATGTAAGCAGGGCCAAAAGCAGGAGAACAGAAAAACTTACAAAGTTTTTCCAATGTAATTTAATTTGTTGTTGAGAGTCGTTATTGAATAATGAAAGTCCAAGTGCGCCGAGGATACTGGCAAGCAATAGCCCGATCAACGCGAGCGGCGCGGAAATTTCTGTGAACACAGCGGCAGGCGCAGCGAGGGGCGTACCCTGATCTGCCATGAATGAGTATGTAACGGGGCTTTGCCCATAGGTTCCAATATCCCAGAATGAGATCGGATATTTCGGCAGGACAAAGCTGAAGAGGAGGATGGAGACGAGGATCAATGCCCAGGGGAGAATCCGCTTCATGCTTAAGCCGAGCCTGATTCGGGTGGCGAGAAGCGGGTACACATCTGCAAGAGCGAATCCGCTTAATATCAACGCGAGCGGAGTCAACAGATCCACAAATGTATCCGGGCGGACATACACAGTCCAGCCGATGTATGCGCCGATCATGAAAAGCGTGCCATGCGCGAGATTGAGCACGTCGAGCAGACCGAAGATCAGGGAGAAGCCTGAAGCAACGAGGAAGGTGACCGAGCCAACGGAGAGGCCGCGCAAGAGGGTAATAACAAAATCTTTCTTTTCCATGCCCTGCGCGGCGGTGATGAATAGAACTGCGAAGACGGCAAAGGTTATAAGGGGCACAGTATTTTTGCGGAGGAATGAGTTCATGTTACGCGGCTCCCAAATAACGGTGAATTGCAGCCTTGTCATTTGCAAGGTCCTTCATGCTGCCTTCTTTCACGGAACGTCCTTCTTCGATGATGACATAATATTCGGCAAGCTGGCTCGCGACAAGGAAATTCTGTTCAACAAGTATGATGGTGGAATCTTTGGAAAGTAATTGAATGGCCTTCATCATGTGTTCGATGATGACAGGCGCAAGACCTTCGCTGGGTTCATCAATGAGCAGAAGATGATTATCGGCAACCAGCGCACGCGCAATGGCGAGCATTTGCTGCTGCCCGCCTGAAAGACTCGTGCCTGGCAATGTGATCAGGCGTTTGAGATCGGGAAAGAGGTCAAAGATAAAATCGCGCTTGCGGAGATAATCCCCTTTGCCGCGCTCGGCGATCTTGAGATTTTCCTCCACGGTCAGGTCACGGAAGATGGCGCGGTGTTCAGGGACGAAGCCGATCCCTTTCGCGGCAATGTCAAAGGAGCGCACGCCCTGCACTTCCTTCCCTTCATATATCACCTTGCCTTCACGCGGCGGCGTTAATCCGAGGATGGACTTAAGCGTGGTTGTCTTGCCTGCGCCATTGCGCCCGAGCAGCGCAACGATCGAGCCTTTTGGCACACGCAGGTTCACGCCCTGCAGAATGTGATATTGACCGATGAAGGTGTGGATGTTTTGTACGTCGAGGATGTATTCCATGAGACCTCAATTAGTGGATAGTGGGCAGTGGGAAGTGGGTAGATTACTGTCCACTATCCACTTCCCACTACTCACTGTTTTACACATTCAATTCATACAATCCGCCCAGATAAGCGGTTTGGACTTCTTTATTCGCGGCGATCTCGGCAGGCGTGCCTTCTGCCAGAACCATGCCCTGGTGCATGACCGTGATCGAATCTGAAACGCTCATGACGACGTTCATATTGTGCTCGACGAGCATGACAGTTTTATTGCCATCTTTCTGAATCCCCTGGATCAACTCAATCAATTCAGGAACCTGTTCCGAGGCCATACCTGCGGTGGGTTCATCCAGTAAGAGGACTTCAGGATCGGGCGCGAGGATCATGCCAAGTTCCAGTTTACGCTGATCACCATGCGGAAGCGTGCGCGCAAACGTTTGAGCGCGTTCCTTTAAACCTACTCTTTCGATGACATTCCATGTGCGCTCTTCATATTTCTTGAATTGCGAAGAAGCCTGCCAGAACTTGAAGTTGTCACTCCCAAGAGCTTGTGAGGCGAGGCGAATATTTTCAAAGACCGTCAGGTTGGGAAAGATATTGGTGATCTGGAAGGAACGTCCGATGCCGAAATGGATCGTGCGATGGACAGGCTGGTGGGTGATATCCTGTCCCTTGTAGATGACTTTTCCGCTGGTGGGTTCGAGGTTGCCGCTGAGCAAATTAAAAAAAGTTGTCTTGCCCGCGCCATTCGGGCCAATGATGGCGTGTAATGAGTTCTTGCGGACCTTGATGCTGACATTGTCCACAGCGACGAGACCGCTGAATTGTTTGCGGAGGTTTTGGGTTTCAAGAATGATTTCGGTGGTCATGGCACCTTCCAAAATTGTGGCCGTTGACGGGACGTGGACCGTTGTTAATTCACGGTCTACGTCCCTAAAGGTTTTTGAAGCCTTTAACCAGGCACTCATTGTATTACGGAATTACTGTCCGCTCAGAGTGCCGTAGGGCAGAGTGCCGCAGCGATCCTTGAGAGCTTCGGGGAGAAGACAAGGAGGTTCGGGGCGGGTGGTGTCTACATATTCGTAGAAGTTGGCATCCGGATCGGTCACATTGACCAATTTCAAGATGTACATGTCCTGGATGGCAACATGATCTTCAGGGCGGATGTAGATGGTGCCCTTGGGTCCTTCAAAGGTCATGCCTTCCATAACACCCTTGAGCGCATCACCATTGACGTCGCCAGCGGTGGCTTTGATGGCTTCGACGAGCAGGATGGCCGCATTCATGCCGTCCGCATCGAACAGGTCGGGGTTGACGCCATAGCGCGGTTTGGTGTTTTCAACGAGGAAATCGTTAATTGGATTCTTGGGGGCGGAATAGTGATACAAAATACCACTGGTGCTGCCGACCGCGTTTCCGTACCAGACGGGCATGAGGGTGTTGTCAATGAAGGTCGCGCCGAGAGCCATTGTTTCGGTCACGCCCTGGTCTTTCGCAGACTGCATCAGCGGGACGAAACCGCCGCCAGCCCAACTGACGATATAGGACTCAGCGCCTGAATTGGCGATCTGTTCCATGTAGGTGGTGAAGTCGGCAGTATCCAACGGAGCGAAGATATCATCAGCAACGAAGGTGGCGCCGTCGAGAGTGCAGGCGTCGCGGAAAGCGGCAGCGGAGCCGCGGCCAAAGGCGTAGTCAGGGGCGATCTGAACGAAGGTCTTGTAAGTCTTGGTCAGGTATGCACATTCGTTGATCGCATCCTGATAATTGTTGCGGCTGACGCGGAAGGTGTATTCGTTGAAGTTGACGCCGGTGATGTCATTGGCGGCAGCGGGAGCCACGATCAACGGGATCTTGCTTTCGAGGGCGATGCCCTGCAAAGTGGCGGTCGCGCCGGAAGAAACGGTACCGATCAAAACATTGACCTTCTGAACGTCGATCAATTCGCGGGCGACGGTGGCGGTATTCTCAGGGTTGCTGCCGTCATCGCGGACGTAGACAATGATCTCGCAGTCATCGATCTTGAAGGTGTTTTCCTGAACTGCGGTGATATCAAATTTTTCACCAGCGGAACCAGCGGCGCCGGTGGCGTATTCCATGCCTAGCATGAAAGAGCGCAGGATATGAGCGCCATAAATGGCAAGCGCACCGGTGGCATCGCTAATGAGTCCAACTTTGATCGGCTCGGCGCAGGTCAGACCGGTGACGGGAGCTTCGGTTGCAACAGGTGCTTCAGTCGCGACAACAGGAGCCTCGGTTACAACAACGGGGGCTTCGGTGGGTGCAGCAGTGGCAGGGGGGCGCAGGCGGCCAAGAGTAAGGACATGGCGACGATCGCAAAAGCTAATGTACGAAAAACTTTCATTTTTTTCTCCTCAATATGTGTGTTAGATAACTTTCAAAAAAACAACGAACGGGTAAGTAGAACACCTCCTCCTATTTTGCGAATTCAACAATAGCGCGCGAGGCGGCTTCCGCGATTTCGATCGGGAAGAAATGCCCAGCGTCGGGGAATATCAAAACTTTGCTCCCTGAGATCTTCTCCGCCAAAAGCGAAGCGTTTTCAGGTGGGACAACTTTGTCATGTGCGCCGAACAGGATCAGGGTCGGGACGTTGAGGCGCGGAAGTTTATTTTCAAAAGCGGCGGCTTCAGGCATCAATCCAAATCCAATAGCCATCTGTGCCTGATAAGGCGCAGGGTCAATTGGATTTGCAACACGCCACTTGACCCACTCTTCGATCATCTCTGGATTCTTTTCCGACCAATCTGGAGCAGTGCTGACGGCCAATCCATTTTTGAAGCGAGTGAGCGCATCGCTGGTCACATCGGTGAGGACTTTCATCGCCTCAGGCGTGACCGGTACATGGTGCGGCCCACCGAAGTTGGTCGAACACAAAATCAGTTTCGCCACCTTCTGCGGAAAATCGAGCGCCATTGCCTGGGCGATAAACCCGCCCATCGAATGACCTGCGATGATTGCTTTCTCAATTCCAAGTGCATCGAGCAAACCTGCGGTATCCGCCGCAAGCATCTGAGCGGTGTATGGGCCTGCGGGTTTGTCGCTTTGACCAACGCCGCGATTATCGAAAGTGATGACTTGAAAATGCTCCGCCAAAAACGGAACCATCTTGTGCCATTGCCAAAGTGGATAGCCAAGACCCGAGATCAACACGAGCGGTTGTCCCGCGCCGTGGATTTCGTAGTAGAGTTCGATGTTGTTCGTAGTAATTTTTGGCATATAAAATCCTTTTAGTGGATAGTGTGTAGTGGGAAGTGTGCAGTGGCAGAAAAACTACCCACTATCCACTACTCACCACCCACTGTTTCTTCAACTCCGCCTTGATCACCTTCCCATACGGTGAATACGGCAGGGCATCTACAAACTCAATGCGCTTCGGGAGCTTGTACTTCGCCAAACGTCCCGCACAGAATTTCAACAGTTCATCTGCGCTGACAGTTTGGTTTGGCTTGCAAGCCACGATCATCAAACCGACTTCGCCCCATTTCTCATCAGGCTCGCCGATCAATGCAGCATCGGCAACGGCGGGATGTTCGCGGAAGAGCGCTTCCACTTCGGCAGCGTACACATTCTCGCCGCCGCTGATGATCATGTCTTTGAAACGGCCTGCGATGTAGAAATAACCTTCTTCATCCATGCGCGCCATGTCGCCTGTGTGGAACCAGCCATCGCGCAATGATTGCGTGGTCGCATCTGTGTTATTCCAATAGCCCGCGCAAACGTGATCACCTTTGATGATCAATTCGCCAGTTTCGCCGACGGGCACATCGTTGCAATCCGCATCCACCAAACGCATATCGCTATGGAAGATGGGTTTGCCCACCGAGCCAAGTTTTCGCAGTGCATCTTCATCGGTCATCGAGAAGCAATTCACGCCAACTTCAGTGAGGCCGTAGCCCTGGCGCATCACAACGCCCTTCTTCTCGCTCCACGCTTGTATCAATGAAGGCGGGCACGGTGCGCCGCCGCTGATGAAAAAGCGCACGTGGCTGAAATCTGCGTTTTCGAATTGCGGTGAATTCATCCACACTTGGAAAAGAGTCGGCACGCCGAGAATGACCGTGCATTTTTCTTCGACGATCAATTTCAAAGAAGCATCGGGGTCGAAGGTGCGTCCAAGCAAAAGTTTGCCGCCGACATGAAAGAGCGGCGCAAGAAAAACGAACAACCCGCCCGAGTGGAACATAGGCGTGAGGATCGGGGAAATATCTTTTTCGTTCAGGCCCCACGACACAACGGTGTTGATGGAATTCCAAATCACCTGTCTGTGCGGGAGGACTGCGCCTTTGGGACGTCCCGTTGTGCCTGATGTGTACAGGATGCAAACGGCATCATCACCTGAGATGACGGGCCGCTTCGGTTCTTCCGCCGAGGCTTGGTCGGCCAATTTTTCATATGCTTCCCCTGAAACATTTGCACCTTCCAGCGAAATGAGCTGCTCCACTTTGATGGAGTCTTTCATCTCGTCATACACCGAAACGAATTCAGGGCCGACGATCAACACCTTGGGCTGGCAGTCGTTGACGATGTAGGTCAACTCACGCGAGGTCAGCCGCCAATTGAGCGGAGCAAGGATCGCGCCGAGTTTTGCCAAACCAAACAACAAGTCCACATAGGCGACGCTGTTGTGCGCCAGAATGGACACGCGGTCACCTTTTTCCACGCCGTATTTCTCGCGCAGGAAATTCGCAGCACGGTTGGCGCGTTGATTTAAGTCCGCATAGGTATAGTGGACTCCGCTTGCGAGTTCGATCATTGCCTCGCGGTTCGGAGTCAGAAGTGCTCGTTTGGTCAGAATGTCGGCAGAATTCATGATGAGGGTGTCAGGTTCCAGGTATCAGGTTTCAGGTGAAAGATGTGGAGAAAAAATCACGTGTCGAGTGTCAACAACCTGACACCTGACACGTGATACTTGACACGTGATTTACGTTCCTACAACGATTCCGCCATCTACGCGGAGGACTTCGCCAGTGATAAAGGAGGCGTCATCCGAAGCGAGGAAGAGATAGGCGTTGGCAATGTCACGCGGTTCGCCCAAACGTCCGAGCGGAGTGTGAGACTTCATGCCGTCCAAAACCTTCTCGGGCATGGCGGTGACCATTTCAGTGGCGGTGAAGCCAGGGGCTACGGCATTGACTCGGATATTGAACTTGCCGAGTTCGCGCGCCCAAACTTTGGTCATGCCGATCACGCCGAATTTTGTTGCGACGTAGTTGGTCTGTCCGAAATTGCCATCGAGACCGACAACAGAGGAAGCATTGAGAATTACGCCGCCGCCTTGCTTTGCCATTACGGGAGCAACTGCTTGAGCGCAATTGAACACGCCCTTCAAGTTGACAGAGATGACGAGGTCGAAATCAGGTTCGGACATTTGCCCGACGAGATTGCCTTCCTTCACCTTGACCAACTGTCCATCACGCAGAACGCCTGCATTGCTGACGATGACGTCAATGCGGCCGTATTTTGCAACGACATCATCGACCCATTTTTGAACATCTTCGCGGCTGGTCACATTGACTTTGTAGAACGCGGCATCTTTGCCGAGTAACTTAAGAGTTTCCTGCCCAACGGCTTCGTTGACATCACAAATCACAACCTTGGCGCCTTCTTCGGCGAAACGCAAAGCTGTTGCCTTGCCAATTCCCGCCGCCCCGCCTGTTACGAGTACAACCTTATCTTTCATGCGCATGAGTATTCTCCTTGAAGAAAAGTGAAGGCGGACAGTTCGAGTCCGATGCAGGCAACGATGAGCACCGTCCGCCATTCACGTGTTGTCTTTTTATCATTTCACAGTTACCTGCGGGTTACACAGGTTTCCTTGCGGGGCCTCCTCGCAAGACGCTTGAAGGCTAAATAGGTCTTCTTTGTTTCGCCTTCGCCGAATTCAACGAAATCGACATTCAAAGGTGTGCCAATTTTTATCTCGGCGGGTTTGGATGCGTCCAGACCTGTGATGCGGGCGCTGATGCTTGTGCCTTCTTCGAGTTCGACAATGCCAGAGACGTAGGGATTCTTGCGGTCAAAGCCTTGTTCGGACATGAAGGTTGGCCCCGTGTAGATGACCGTGAAGCCAGCGAGTTTTCCCTTGCCGCTGGTCTCGACCCATTCCATCTCTTCGCTGTGGCAGTTCGGGCAGATCGCGCGCGGAGGTGCGTAGGTTTTGCTGCATTTCGTGCAGCGGGTCCCCCATCAATTTATGTTCGGCAATGTATTGATTAAACGCCGCCGCTGAAAACGGACGGATCGTGGTGGTTTCTTCGCTCATGATTAATTTCTCCGCTCATAGACGTGGACGGCACAGGTGGAACCTGTCGCGCCGACGTTGTGAGTCAACGCCAGGTTGACATCGCCTGCCACTTGTCGTTCGCCTGCCTGACCTCGCATCTGCTTGAACACTTCGACAGCCTGTGCCACGCCTGAAGCGCCGACGGGATGTCCTTTTGCTTTCAATCCGCCTGAGGTGTTGATGGGCTTCGCGCCGTTGCGGGCGGTCACGCCGTCTTCGGCGGCTTTGAAGCCTTCGCCTGGGGCAAAGAAACCGAGGTCTTCGCTGGCGATGACTTCCGCGATGGTGAAGCAATCATGCACTTCGGCAATGCGGATGTCTTTTGCGGTTACGCCTGCCATTTCATATGCTTTTGTCGCAGCGGTCTTTGCGGCGGGGATGGCGGTCAATTCGGGGCGGTCGTGCAGGGCAGAGCCAGAAGCCTGTCCCGAACCGATGATGTGAATGGGGTGGTCTGTGAATTCGTGCATGCGTTCTTCGGCGACGAGCAATACTGCGGCGGCGCCGTCTGTTACGGGGGAGCAGTCAAACAGGCGAAGCGGCCACGCAACTGTCGGGTTGCCTGATTCGTCGTGGAGGAAATCCCAAATGGTGGACCATGTTGGGGCGGGCTTGCCCTTCTTGATCGCAGCCGCGACGCGTCCTTCCATCCACTTTTGAATGGTGACGCCAAATTGGGCATACGGATTCAGGGAAGCATTGTCGTGATTCTTGATCGCGACGTTCATGAGATGTTCGGGCTTCATTCCGTAGCGGTGCATGTACGCGGAAGCCATGGCTGCATAAAAGCCAGGGAAGGTGAAGCCAGCGGGAATTTCAAACGGGACATCCGCCGCGGTGGCGAGTGCGTCGGTGACGCCTGCGGTGTTGAGCCCAGTCATTCGTTCCGCGCCGCCGACGAGCACGACATCGTACATGCCTGAGGCAATTGCCATCACGCCCTGACGAATCGCAAGTCCGCCTGAGGCGCAAGCGCCTTCCACGCGTGTGGCGGGGATGGGCGTCAGACCAACAGCGTCCGCAAGAAGCGGGGCGGTGTGCGCCTGATGTTCGAACTGGTCACTGGAGAAATTCCCGACATAAAGCGATTCAATGACTGACGGGTCAAGACCTTTGTCTATCGACTTCGTCATTTCCTTGAATGCTTCGACAAAAAGATCGCGGCTGTTCTTTTCTGCAAACGCCCCGAACTTGGACATACCTGCGCCGACAATTGCAACTCCGCGCGACAGGGGTTTTGATTTAGGCATAAAGCCTCCTCATAGTGGATGGTGAATAGTGGGTAGTGGTCAGTGGGATTTTCCATCCACTTCACACTACCCACTACACACTATTTATTTCAATGCTTTCCCAAACGCCGCCATGAACTCTTCTGGTTTTTCAACGTAGGGAGTGTGGCCTGTATCTGTGATGACAACTTCTTCGAACGAGCCGCCCTGCGCTGCATACTTTTCGAGCAGGCTGCGGGTCTGTCCCACCATTGGCTGGGGAGGATAGATCTCCTCACCAGGCCAGCCGGGGACGTAGCCCAACTTGCCGAGGGTTCCGAAATCAAAGAAGGAATTGTCAGAAACGATCATGTCTGAGTCGCCGCGAACCCAAAGGATGGCTGGCTTGGTCGCTGCGCCGACGAAATTCTTTACACTGTCACCAACGTACTTGGGAGAAAGCGCATTGATCGGGCCAAATTTTCCGGGCGCAACATTGGGCCAATTGCCCGAGGGGACAAAGTCACCTGGGTATTTCTGTTCGCCGACTTTTTCGGTCATCAACGAGGTGAGCAGATCTTCTTCACGGGCAGGGACGAAAGGCGGCTTCCAGTAGAAACCGTTCATCACCACGCGCGGGGAAGCCTGCGGATTATCCGTGCTGCGGTCGCCAGCGGCCATCAATTTGGGAAAATCGGGGTTGACCACGCCGCCGCCTGAACCTGCAAAGTCATCGTAGCAGGGTGTGCCGTCGAGACCTTTTGAGCCGCCGAAGCCGTAGATCGAGCCGGGGTTGACGACGGTTCCGCTCAGTACGCGTCCATTCAAAGAGCCGACGAGTCCGAACACAATTGTCCCGCCCATCGAGTGACCGACGACATGAGTCTTTTCGACCTTGAGCGCATCGAGCAATGCGGCGAGATCATCGATCCAATCACCCATGCCGCGAGTGGCGTCGATCAACTTATCTTCTGTGTCGCCATATCCGCGCAGGTCAGGCGCAATGCCGCGGAAGCCAGCGGGCAGCTTGAGCATGATCTCCTCCCAATACGAAGCGGAAGAGGCATTGCCGTGAATAAATAAAACAGGAGTGCCGTTCTCGGGGCCACTAAAGAGGACGTGCTGTTTCAAGCGGGGGGTATCAACAACCTTGGATGTGATACCGGGTAAAGTTGGAACTGTTGACATGTTTATCTCCTTTGGATAAAAGTTGGTGGTGGGCAGTGGGAAGTGGATAGTAAGAGCGGGCTTCTACCCACTACTCACTGTTCACTATCCACTGTTCGCGCAACTCGCGCTTGAGTATTTTCCCTGCTGCCGAAATGGGCAGGGCTTCCATGAAACTCACTGACTTGGGGACTTTATATTTTGCCAATCGCTCTGTCATAAATTTCAATAATTCTTCCTCCGTCGTGCTTTGATTTGGTTTCAACACAACACAAGCCTTGCCGACCTCGCCCCACTTCGCATCGGGCAAGCCGATCACGGCGCACATGTGAACGGCTGGGTGCTGGTATAACGCCTTTTCAATCTCGGCGGGGTACACATTCTCACCGCCGCTAATGAACATATCCTTCTTGCGGTCGACGATGTAAAAATAACCTTCGTCATCATATTGCGCGACATCGCCCGTGTGAAAATATCCGCGCTCATCGACGGCGGCTTTTGTCGCTTCTGGATTATTGAAATAGCCTGAACTGTACGACTGACCTTTGAGGACTAATTCACCCGCCTCATTCGGACCGAGGAACTGATTCTGTTCATCGACGATTTGTGCGTCGACGAAAAAGTTTGGTCGGCCAATGGAGCCAGCCTTGCGGATGGCGTCTTCGGGCGCGAGTGCAAAAATGCCAGGCCCGAACTCGGTCATGCCGAAGCCTTGTTTGAAGCGGATATTTTTCTCAGCGGTATATTTCTCCACCAGCGGAACAGGCAATGGCGCGCCGCCCGAGGTGCAAAAACGCAACGCGGACAGATTCACAGAGTCCCAGTTTGGCGCGGTGGTCAGCATTTGGTACATGGTCGGCACCGCCGCAAAGATGGTGACCTTCTCGCGTTCAAGCAGATTCAAGACTTGCGCAGGGTCAAAGGCGCGGATGAGAATCGTCGTCCCGCCGAAGATGACTTGCGGCAGGGTGTAGACGAAAAGTCCGCCCGTGTGGAACATCGGGAAGACATTGAGATAGACATCGTTATGCGTCACATCGTGGATGACGGTGTTGAGTGTGTTCCACGCGATCATGCGGTGAGACACTTCCGCGGCTTTGGGCAGACCTGTGGTTCCGCCAGTGAATATCAAGGCGGCGGTATCCTCTGCTTCGAGACTGGGACAGGTAACGGCGGAGTCGGGGGCGGATTGGAGCGTCGATTCGAAGGGCAGGCTTCCGTCGATTCCATTTCCATCTAAATGAATAGTGGGTAGTGGATAGTGGGCAGTGAGTTGCGAGACGCCTTCTTTGAAGTCATCGGAGAAAATCAGGATTTTAGGATTGGTGTAATTGAAGATTTCAAGCAGTTCCCGCCAATGCGAACGCCAGTTGAGCGCGGTGTGGATGGCGCCGAGTTTGGAACAGGCAAAGAAGAGATCGAGATGTTCGTATCCATCACGAGCGAGGATGGCGACACGGTCACCTTTTTCGACACCTTGCGATTTCAGCCAGTTGGCCAGTTTATTGGCACGGCGATTCGCATCACGAAAAGTGAGTCGCCATTCAGGAGATTTGCCTGCATCGATGAATGCAAGTTTGTCGGGAGAATACAGTTCGCGCCGTGCAAGATAGTCACCGATGTACATAAGAACTCCTTGTTGAATGAAAGATGAAAGACAGAAGGTGAATTGATCTTTCTTCTTTCCTCAAATTACTTCGCCGTCCACTTCCAAACCGATGACGCCATCGTGATTCCGCCGCCACTGGCACAGAAGAGGATCACATCACCTGGCTTGGGACCTTTGCCTTGCGCGATCGCATCGTCCAATGCCATGATGACACACGGAGAACCTGTGTAGCCCCACTTGTCCATCACCCAGTGAGTCTTTTCGATGGGCTGCTTGAGCAGGTCCATCATCACTTCAATGGTGCGGACGTTGAGCTGGGTGAAGTAATACTGGTCAACATCATCGAAGGTCAACCCCGCTTTGTCGAGCGCGCCCTGCATAAGCTTGGGCCAGTATTCGGTGTTGAAGGTCTTGGGGAATTTCTTGACGAACTCCACTTTCGGGCCGCCGAATTGCGCCATGTTCTCAGGCGTGCATGGACGATACGTGCCGCCCGTGTAAATTCCCAGCGCATCGTGGAAGGAACCAACTGCCAGCAAGTTCGAAGCGAGGAAACCCTGTTCTTCGCCAACGCCCAAAATGACTGCGCCAGCGCCATCCGCGAAGAGATTGGCGGTCTTCTTATCCTTGTAATCAATGAAGCGACTCATGCCGTATCCGCCAGCCACGAGGATGTATTTCATTTGCGGCTCGGTCATCAGGTATTTCGCGCCCTGGTCGAGTGCCGTCACCCAGCCCGCACAGGCGGAGTTGATGTCGTAACAGCCAGCTTTATCTGCGCCGAGTTTATGCTGCACGACAATGGAGGTGCTGGGCGAAAGGTAATCGGGTGTATCGGTCGAAACGATGATGAGATCGAGGTCGGCGGCGGTGATGCCAGCACGTTCGAGCGCTTTCTTCGAGGCTTCGACGATCAGGTCAGAGGTCACCTGCTCGGGAGCCATCCAGCGGCGTTCTTTGATACCGACATTGGCCAAAAGCCATTCGCCTGTGGATTCGCCCATCATGGCGTCCACTTCGGCGTTGGTCACTACTCGTTCTGGAACATAACTTCCCGTGCTGAGGATCTGTACGTTGCGCATGATACCTTCCGTTGTTGGAGTTTGTAATTAGAGATTTATGATTGGGGTTTGAGGGGAGGATGGAGGCTGTAATTCATCCAGTGGAACAAAGCGGTGCATGAATTCCATCGCCTCACGCCATTCATTGAAGTTGATCTCTTCCGCATTTTGAATGTGGCGGATCGTGCCGTGATATGCGGGTTTTTCAGCCGAGGTTTCTTCCATCACAAAGCGGATGATGAAAGATGAGATCAGGGGTGGGAGTATAGCGTCCATCTGGCATAGAATATCAGAGGGCGGTAACAGGAGGGTTACAAACAGTGGGAAGTGAATAGTGGGTAGTGGGCGGTTCGGGGTTAGAAAATTCCTGGAAGGAGAAAATTAGTTTACGAGCGGATCAGTTTTTTATAGAGTTCCTGCGTTTCCTGCGAAGGTGAAACATCAAGCTCATCCTTCAGGGTTTGCAGGCAGCGCTGATACGTCCGCGCCAATTGACCGCGATCACCCAGGTAATTATAGGCGGTCATCAGGTGGCGGTAGGCGCGTTCCCAGCAATTGTCTTTTGCGAGCACACGCTGGCACAGGTCAATGGCGTCGGTGTATTTCTCGCCTTGGATATAGTGATCACAAAGCTTATCCGCGGCTTCAAGAAACAACGCGGAAAGTTTTCACGTTCCTCTGCCGCCCAGGTTTCATACAATGAATCAGGCAAATATTCGCCTCGAAATAAATTCATCGCCTTTTCCAAATGCGCCGCAGAATTGGCTTTGACTCCCTCGCGGGCAGCGCGCGCAAATTGTTCAGAATCAAGCCAGAGGTCGGCGTTGAGGCGCAGAGTGTAGGTGGTTCCGTCGCGCACAATGAAGGCCGAGTCGCTGCCTGAGTCACGCTCAGGTTCGAGCACCTGATAGAGCGTGTTCAAGGTGATCTTAAAATTGCGCTGCGCGGTGGCGATGTCGGCTTCGGGCCAGAGGGATTCGCAGATCTGATCACGGTCAAGCGGGGAATGGCGATACGAAATGAGCAGTTGAAACAGTTGACGGGATTTCTCACGCCGCCAGCCATTGGGAGGAATGACCTCGCTTCCTTTCTTAACCTGAAAGTTGCCCAGTGTTTCGACAGAGAGTCTGAACCCAGGGTGACTCTGCACCCGCGCCAGGCCAAGCGACTCCAACAAACGGGCAGCATATGTTCCCTCCCAGTTTTGGTCGCGGGCGGTCACAAGCAGCGGCGTGAAGATGCGTTCATCCGGCGCACCCAGCAAGGATGGGCTGGTGAAGAAGAAACCATAATCACCCACAAGACAGGCAGAAAGGACTTCAGGCAGCACTCGTTCGAGGCGTTCAGCTTGTTTTTGTTTATGCCAGCCATAACACAACCACAGGCGCGCCGCTGTGCGCCCGAACGGGTCACTGCATTCCTGAAAACCAAGCACGGCGCGGTTAAGCCATTCTTCGGCGGCTTCGAAACGTGAGGCAAGCATGAGACTTGCGCCCATCGTCAGGCGCGTGAGGGACGCGATCCACTCGTCGCCGGCCTGACTTGCGATCTCGATCGCCTGCTGCGCATGGATTTGGGCGAGGGTCAGGTCGCCTTGATAACCACAGGCTCGGCATAAACCCCAATTGGCTTCCACCAGCAGACGGGCTACATTTAATGTACGGCTGATCTCGATGGTCTTTTCAAATTGCGCCCGGGCGAGGATGTAATCGGCGTTGCTGGTCAGCATGAGAGCATGTCCCTGGCGCATATAACCCACAGCCGAGACGAATGGCGATTTGAGTTCACCACCACGGCGGGTGCCTTCAAGCGCAGATTGATATGCAAGGTCGCCCAGTCCTTGAAATGAATAGATCAAGGAAAGGATCAAATGAGTTTCGCGGTGTGCGCGCGGAGTTTGCACAGGCTGCTGTTTTTCGGCCAGCGCTCTTTCCTCCAATCCGCGGCGGGCTTCGCTGAGGCGTCCTGTGCGCAGCCAGACGCGAAAGAGCAGTTGATCGTTGGAAGGACTTTCCAGGCGCAAATCTTCAGCGCGCTGACGAAGGCGCTCGGCTTCATCAACATGACCTGAATTAAGTTTGTTTTCAGCAAGCAATTCAAACAAGCGGACCTGCGCCTCGCGATCTTCAAAGCCGTCACTTAATCGGATGGCTTCTTCGAGCAATTTCTCCGCTTCAGATGGATTGACTGTATCGAGATAGACACGCGCCTGCCCGCGCAGGGCACGTGCCACGCCATCCTGCTGCCCGCGGGCGCGCCAGATGGTCTCGGCCTGACGGTACCACCCCTGCGCTTCATCAAATCGGGAATGCAGGCGGGCCAACTCTCCGAGCGTAAAAATAAGCATGGGGTGTTGATGCAGGCTGAGGGGCGGCAAAGATGCGATGTATGTCGTAAGCGTATCAAGCCGTCCACTGGACAGCAGCGTCGCGGAGTAGGTATCCAGTAAATCCGCCATGTCATTCCAGGCTTGAGCTTCAAGCAGGTGGTAAATGGCAGATTCAGGATCCTTTTGTTTAATGAAGTAATTTGCGGCGGCGCGATTCCATTGCAGGCGCTGATCGGGTGTGGATTGCTGGCGCAAAAAATTATGAAAGATGTGGTGGTAGCGCAGTGTGCCTTCGGCGGTTTCAACGACAAAGAGATCCTGCCTGCGCAAATAGGCGAGCATGGAAACTGAATCGTTTGACGGATTCCCCGCCGCTCTGCGGAGTTCGTCGCAGGCCTCGGGGGAGAGGTCGCGCAAAATGGAGGTGGTCAGTAAAAAGTCGCGGATGTCTGTCGGGTGACGCGAGAAGACTTCACGCGCCAGCACATCGAACAGCGATTCAAGTGAACCTGCCTGCCAGCGCAGAGGAAATTCCAGCGCGGATGAAGCCTGACTACGGACACTCTGCCAGATGAGCTGCAAGGCAATTGCCCAACCTTCGGTGTACGTTAACAGTGATTCGACTTCTTCGTGAGTGAGTTCAAGTTTGTAATGGCTTGTAAAGAGAGCTGCGATTTCCGGAACAGTAAAAGTCAACGCTGCCTGATCGAGAAATAAAACTTCACCTTGCGAGCGCCAGCGTGCCAGGTTGGGCAGGCTGATGGTGGGGCGCCCGGAGAGCAGGATATGCAGGGAAGCGGGCGCAAGTCCGATCAAGCGGTCAAGAATATGCGCCACCTCGCCATTCTCAATAACGATATGCGCATCATCCAGAACAAAGAGGATGGGCTGTGTGATATGCTCACTTAATGCGTTCAGGAATTGGTCGAGGATGCCGCGCCAGGGAAGGATGCCTTGTGTGCCGTCCCAGGCTTCGAGATAGGGAATGGGCAGGTCGGGGGTATCAGGCAGGGCCTCACGGGTGGCGTGGAATAAATGCAGAAGGAACACCAGCGGGTCGCTGTCCTCCTCGTGGACTTGATACCAGATCAATGGGTGGATCTCTGAGGCTAGTTCAGCCAGGGCGGTACTTTTGCCATAGCCTGCACCTGCCTGCAAAATGGTGAGGCGATAGTCCAACGACTCGCGCAAGAACGCCATCACCCGCGGGCGGGACAAGGTCCGCGCGTTGCGGGGCGGGGGGATGATCTTGGTGCGGAGAACGTGGGGGGAAATTCGATGCATGGGGTGAAGTCCAAGCAGATTCTACCGCAAGTAAACGAACCCCACAGCTAAAGCAGGGGGCTTTGTCCCTGAACACGAAGGTTCGAGACCATTGGCAGGTTTACTTCTGCCCTGACTGCGATATTCACAGCCGCTACTCTGTCCGCATTGCCAGAGAAGTTGCAAGCGCTACAAAGGAAAACAGATTGAGACTTACGATTGGCTTTATCAACACAACCACATTCGGGGCAGGTGCGCGAGGTGTTTCTTGGATCAACGAAGATCACAGGAACCCCCACGCGCTCGGCTTTGTAAACGATGTACTGCCTCAGTTGGTAGAACGACCAATTCGCATGTCTCGCTCTCTGCTTGCGTCCTTTTACGGGAGCCTCACGGATACCGCCCAATTCTTCAAGGGCGATCGCTCGATGAGTGTCATACGCAATCTGTACGAGAATTTTGCTGATTCTATGGTTGGTTGTTTTTTGAAAACGGGATTGAACGCCGGATATTTTCTTGAGTTTTCGTCTGGCGGATTTGGTCTGTTTCTTTTGCAAATTGCTTCTGCGATGTCCAAACTTTCGGCGGTTATCTTCGATCGCCGCGCCGCTGAACCCGCCACCGTCCGAAGTTGCGGCGATCTGGACAAGACCCAGATCAACCCCCAACACCCCTTCCACGTCAATTGGCTTGGGTGTCTCCACCTCGCAGACAACCATCAGGTAAAACTTACCTTTGACCAGACACAAGTCGCTTTCCCCATGCTGGCCTTTGAGCAATTCAAGCTGGCGTTTTCCGCAGGCAAAGGACAGCTTTTGTCTGCCCTCTACTGTCCAGATGCTCAACTCCATCCTGTCCAGTTTGTAGGTCAGGATGCGGTCATCAAAAGCAATCGCGCCATGCGGCTTGAACGTACGTTTGACTTTTCTATCCAGCTTATAAGCATCTGCAACTTTCGAGATGCAACGAACAACCACCTGTGCGGTCAAGCCAAACATTTCCTTGACAGCGTAATACGTAAGTTTGTGGATTGGAAATTGTTTGAATGTCTGACTATCCCACGCCTGTTCGCTGATGTAATTGCAGGCGGCGTTTGCAACCTCAAGAGTTTTACGAAGGGCTTGCGCTTGTTCAGGCGTAGGCAGGAGTTTTATTTGAGCGATCAATTTCATGGCGTGATTATACCGCATCTTCAATCTATTGAAAATGCTCTAGCGAAAGCACATCGCCAGCGGCTATCCCTCTCCACTGCTAAAGCAGGGAGTTTCTTGCCGAGGTCTCGATGATTTTTTACATTGGGCAGGAAAGAGAAGGGAAAATATATCCGATCGTTCCCCCGCTGGCAATTATGACGATTTGCTTAGATCCCGTACTGTGCCGCCTGCAATCGCCAGAATACACGCAAGCCAATAAGGTCTTTGGTCATGGAATGATGCCCGCGCAAGCCACCCCGTTTTTAGGCGAGCTGATCGTCTCTGTTTTCCAGGCTTCCCTATCCAGGAAAATACGGCATGTGATCTCACCCGTCACACTTGGGTTTGATGCTGTCAAAAACACGGTCGTGCCGCTCTTTATCTTCACAGTCTGCGACCATGGAACTGAAACATTTGTCGGTTCGGTCATATTCACTTTCCCTGCCCGCAGGGTGATGGATGCGAATCCACCGGAGGCTTCCACCTCAAAACGAACCATGCTGGTGGTTCTGACCGTCTTCAACGAGCTTAAATAATCCAACCCCACAAAAGCCATGATCAGGACAACGGATAATACGGCTAATTGAAGAACAGCTTTTGAACGATCTGATAGATTTTTTAACATGGGGTTCCTTTGCTTGTTGATTCATTATATATCGCGCAAAGCAGGATTAACTGAAACATACAAATCTGTATATTAGCGCTTCGGCGTTAATATACCCCCGCATTTTCGCGATGGACTCAATCGGCAAGGAACCGATCTGATTTTGCGACAGCCACATACCGCCCTCCATTCTCCATCATCCACTCTCTGATAAAATCGCCCCAGTATGGCAAACAAATCCCCCGTCACGGATCGAACCAACAAAGCGGAAATAGGTATCGAATGAATGAAAAGCTGGATCATATCGATTCATTAAGAGGGATCGCCATTCTAATGGTCATGCTGGTGCATACTGCCCAGTCTGTACCAGAACTGCCGCGCTGGGCGCTGACGATCACAAAAAATACGGTCAACTTGGCGTGCAGTTGTTCTTTGTGGTTTCCGCCATCACCTTATGCCTCTCCGCGGACCGCAAGAGCGGCGAAAGTCAGGGAACAAAAAAATATTTCATCCGCCGTTTTTTCAGGATCGCTCCGCTGTATTATTTCGGGATCATCTGGTACTTTTTATTCCGCTCAGCGCAAACTTCCCTGAAAGCAGGGACCCTTCAAGCCGCGGACAGTTACACCCTGGCCAATATGCTGGCTAATTTCTCGTTCACGCACGGGTTCTATCCTCCCGCCCATAACTACATTGTCCCCGGCGGGTGGTCCATTGGGACCGAGATGGCCTTTTATCTGTGTTTCCCCCTGCTCTTTCTGATGTTCAAGAAGATGAATCAAAATGGTGTGTTTCGATTCCTGCTGTTATTTTCAACGACAATAGCTTGTTATTATATTTTTGAGAATTGGGCAGTGACATGGATGGACAGCCCGGTGGAGAAGAATAATTTCATCTACTACAACCTGCTTAATCAACTGCCTGTATTCACACTCGGCATGCTGGCATATTTTCTCACCCGCAATTACGGGGCGGCAAAGATACCGGCTGTGATCAACCTGCTTTTTCTCGGCCTGTTCACCTGGCTGACCATTTTCCTATGGCACACTGACTCGTTCCCACAAAAAACATTCATGTTCGTTCCATTCACGGCCGGGCTGGCGTTCGTGTTTCTGTACAACCTTTTCGCGCAGATCAGAATGCTGAATTTTTCGATCCTGCGGCGGATCGGACAGGTCTCCTATTCCATGTACATTCTGCACTTCATGTTTGCCTGGTATGGCGCGGAGTATCTGAATAAATGGTTTGGCGGGTATGGAAGACCGCTCATCGAATTGGGAATGTATTACCTGTTGACGATCGTGTTTTCGTTCGCTCTTGCCATGCTTTCAGAAAAATTCCTGGAAAAGCCCGGTATCAACGCGGGCAGAAGGCTGATCCAAAAAATGGACAAGCCCCAATCCTGAACTTAAGCCTTTTCCTCGTACGATGAACTTTTCATCACGCCAATGAAAAATCGTCTCATTAGATAAAGAAGCAATATCTTTCGAGTTGAATCTTCCTTAAAAACTCTCATAAAAACCGTTGTGTAATCGTGTCGTTGACGTAGGGCTTGCGTCAAGCGGATATGGCGGGCTGGTGATAAAGTTAGCTTCGTAAGTGATTTCTCTTCTCCTCCTCCGTAGCAATTGAAAGAGCCAGTGTTGGCGCACTGGCTCTTTCAATTTAAGGGGACGAAGTCCGCATCAGAAACTGCTGCTTGCTTTGGATCTATCGGGTTTGCAAATAGGTTGGGTACGATTAAAATGGATCTTGAAATTATCCTCTCCGAAGGAAATAAAAATGAAAATTGAATTCTTTACGACCGACGATGG
>NZ_JADJSO010000050.1:0-80005 GCF_016711665.1 Candidatus Villigracilis saccharophilus | reverse complement strand
TTAGCGATCCAACTCGCCCATGACGATATCGAGCATGGCAAGCAAGGCAACGAAGTCAGCAATCTTTGTGCCGCGGCACATACTTTCGACGCATTGAAGATTGACGAAGGATGCCGGGCGCACATGATAGCGATATGGATTTAGCTTGCCATTCGAAACCATATAGAAGCCTAATTCGCCTTTCGGTGACTCGATGCGGCCATACGCTTCACCTGCTGGGACCTGAACCTGGTACGCGGCTTTCTGCGAGTTGATCGGCCCTTGGGGATCTAGCTGATCGCCTGCTCCAGAATTCTGAGCGATTGTCTGATCTCATCAAAGCGGATCAGATAGTTATCCATCATGTCGCCATTGTGACGCACGGCCACATCGAAGTCGAAGCGGTCATAGATTGAATATGGGTCGGCGCGGCGCAGGTCATATGGAACACCAGTGGCGCGTAACACGGGACCTGTGACGGAGTATTTGATGGCGTCTTCTGCATTCAAGACATGGATGCCCTTCAAGCGCGCCACCAAAATTTCATTCTCGTTGAGGAAGCGTTCCATTTCATCGGTCTTGGCGGGCAGGCGGTCAAAGACCAGATCTTTGATCTTCTGCATCGCAAAATCAGGAATATCACGAACCACGCCGCCAAAGCGGAAATAGTTGCACATCATGCGCGCGCCTGAGACAGCTTCGAAAATGTCGAGCACCAGTTCGCGTTCTTCAAAGGCGTACAGTGAAGGCGTGTACATTGTGCCGAGATCGTTCATCAACATGCCGATGAAGATCAAGTGGTTCTGGATGCGGCTCAGTTCCGCCATGATCACGCGGATATATTCCGCGCGCTCGGCCACGGGGATCTTCATCAACTTTTCAACTGTGGTGCAGTAACCGAAGTTATTGCTCATCGAGTTGAAATAATCGAGGCGGTCGGTGTAGGGGATGTTCTGTAAATAGGTATTGCGCTCGCCGATCTTGTCGTGATTGCGGTGCAGGTAGCCCATGACAGGTTTGAGGCCGATAATGGTCTCTCCGTCCAATTGGACTGCCACGCGTAGCACGCCATGCGTGGACGGGTGATGCGGTCCCATGTTGACCACGATATGTTCGGTCTTCATGTTGCCGTCAACATCTTTCATGGTGTCGCGTTCGGCGACATGTAAAGATCTTCTTCCCGGTGACCTCATATTTTTCAGGGTCAAAGTCTTTGGGGAAATTCAGGTTATCGCGAAATGGATTTTTATTCTCTGCGAAAGTATGCTGCCCGTCAGGCCAGCGGCTCTTGAACGGCTTGACTTCCTCTTCAAAGAAGGGTTCTTTCCAATCCTTGCGGAGCGGATGGCCTTCAAAGCCTTCCCACATCAAAATGCGGCGCAGGTCGGGGTGACCCGTGAACTTGATGCCGTATAAATCCCAAGCTTCGCGTTCTTGAAAATCAACGCCAGGCCAGATCTCGATCAGGGAAGGGACCTCGATCGGGTCAACACGTTCCACCTGCACTCTAAAAATGAGTCCAGCACCGCCTGTTGTTTTGAAGGCGTGATAGACCATTTCCATTTTGTTTTCGGCGAGGTAGTCTACTGCGGTGGCGGCGGTCAATAAATCAAAGCCAAATTCGTCGCGGACGGCGGTTGCCACTTCGACGAGATTCTCTTTGTTGACGATGAAGCCTGTGTAGCCGGGGCGTGTATCAGTGCTGACAATGCCCGGGAAACGGGTGACCAGATCAACGGTCGTAGTGAGGCGCTGCCATTATGCACTCTCCTTTGAGCGGAAACTTGTTTAATTTCCGCATTTCGGCGCACATCGATCAAGTCGGGTCCGAGGATCGGCATGGGTACATAATTGCCATCCTTCTTCTCCTTGTTGTACCAGGTGACGCTCTTGATGGATTGCTTGTCGATCTTTTCCTGCAGTTTGATCATGCCCGCGATCAGCGCCTGCGGAGTGGGGGGGCAGCCGGGGATGTACACATCAACTGGCAGGAATTTATCAATACCAGCAACCACGTTATAGCCTTCCTTGAATGGACCACCGCTTGAAGCACATGCGCCCATCGCCACAACATATTTCGGCTCCGGCATCTGGTTGTACAAGCGAATAATTGAAGGAAGCATTTTCTTCGTCACCGTGCCGGAGACCAGCATCATGTCGGCCTGACGCGGGGTCGGGCGCATGACTTCCATGCCGAAGCGCGCCATATCGTAGCGCGCGGTTTGCGCCGCGATCATTTCGATGGCGCAGCACGCCAGACCGAACATCAACGGCCAGACGGATGAACGCCGTCCCCAGTTGTACAGGCGGTCCAGTGTTGTGATGGCTACAACATTTTGAATGTCTTCAGGAATGCTGTAGTTCGGTAAACTTAACTTTTCATTTTCCATGAATGTTCTCCTCGAACCAGTCTTGGTAGATTGCGTAAAGGATGTCATCGTTCACGAGCGCGAGGTCATCCTCAAATTCACTAAGTTGTATTGTCCACTGATAAATTTGCTGTAACGATACTTCTTCAATATTGATCTCAGGATGCTGACGGCGTAACTCTAAAGCGATCGCGTAGGTTGATTCCCAGTTTAAACTCATTTGGTATTTTCCATCACAAATGCGAATTATAGCAGGTGAGGGAGATAAGTCAACGGAATTATGCAAAAATATGTTTGCAAAAATAAAGAAGTGAGTATAATCACGGCTGCTGAATGACAAAATCCGCTTCTTTCGTAACTGATACTTGATTCTGCTTCGAGAGAAATATGCTCACTTGGATTGTGGACTTCCGCAATCCGTAAGGAATAATCATGATCACAGCCCGCCAAAAAGTTCTGGCTCACCTGAAAAAGACACGCGCCGCTTCTGCACGTGAGATCGCGCGCGCGCTGAAAATGTCCGCACCGAATGTCCGCCATCATCTTGGCATATTGACTTCCGATGGCCGCCTTGAAGTCACATCAGTTCATCAGCGCGGCGGACGCGGCAGACCTGAGAAAATGTATTCGCTGTCGCAATCTGCGTTGGGAGATAACCTGTCCGTTTTAGCGGATGCGTTGTTAAATGTCAAAGTCAATATGGAATCAATAGGGGAAAGCATTGCTCGATCACAGGGTCTGGTTGGATTTGCGAATCAGCCTATGCCAAAGCGATTGTCCTTGCTTGTCGATAAATTAAATGAGATGCATTATCAATCGCGTTGGGAGGCCGCCGCGGAAGGTCCACGGATTATTTTTGGGAGATGCCCGTTTGCAAAGATTATTGAAAACCACCCAGAGTTGTGCAAAATGGATTCTGCCATGCTGGAAATATCATTGGGAAGACCGATCGCGCAATTTACCAAAAGCGAATCAAGCGCGCGCGGATTATGTCCGTTTGTGTTTCGGGTCGGGTGAACCTGTAGGGGCGACCCATCTTGCGGAAGTCAGTCGATTGAATAAATAATGAAGGGTCGCCCTTACTTACGAATTAGGCAGGTTGAATTCTCTTTGCACCACTTCAATATTCGCTGCTTTAAGAAAATTCATCGCGTTTTCGTCTGTACGGTAGGCGGTGCTGTAAACGATGCGCGCGATGCCGGCATTGATCAATACCTTGGTGCAGTTGATACACGGCAAATGCGTCACATAACAGGTGGAGCCTTTGGTGGAGACTCCATGCAGCGCGGCTTGGATGATGGCATTTGTTTCCGCGTGGATCGTACGGACGCAATGTCCATCCACCATGAGATGCCCGATCTCGTCACAGTGATCCTGTCCGGCGGGCGAGCCGTTAAAGCCTGTCGTGAGAATACGTTTGTCAAGCACGATCACGCTGCCCACAAAGGCCCGGTCGCAGGTGCTTCGCTCCGAGACAGCGTATGCGATTTTCATGAAATAGGAATCCCAATCTGGGCGCATGCTTCCTCCGTATAATTATGTCGCTGCGAGGCCTTTCTTTGAGAAGCCTGCTAAAGGATTGCTTGTCGGGGGCACCCCCCTCCCAATGACATGTTTACTCCACTGTCACACTCTTTGCTAGATTTCTTGGCTGGTCAACATCCAGTCCGCGGATGGCGGCGATGTGATAGGCGAGTAACTGCAATGGGAGCACGGTCAGGATCGGGGAAAGCATCCATGGCGCTTCGGGAATCCACAGCACATGGTCGGCCATGCCTTTGACCAGTTCGTCGCCCTCAGTGGCAACCGCGATGACAATGCCGTCTCGCGCTTTCGCTTGTTGTATCTGTGAGATCATTTTCTCATGCCACGGGTCCTTGGGAGCGATGCACAGCACCGGCATCTCCTTGTCGATCAAGGCGATGGGACCATGTTTCATTTCTCCCGCAGGGTAGCCTTCCGCGTGGATGTAGGAAATCTCTTTGAGCTTTAGTGCGCCTTCATAAGCAATGGGCATGTTGATGCCGCGCCCAAGATAAAGGCAATCTTTTATATCTTTTAAGGCGTGCGCAACTTTTTCTACTTCCGGTTCTCTATCCAGAACACGCCCCGCGAGGTCAGGGACAAGCCGTAGGTCGGCGACTAAAGCCTTTCTCGTTTGGTCATCAATTGTGCCGCGCATATCTGCCAGCAGGATCGCGAGCATATATTGATCCACTAACGGCGCTGTAAATGCCTTGGTGGATGCCACGCCAATTTCAGGTCCCGTTTGCATCGCGATATATCCATTCGCCACGCGGATCGCCTGTGATCCGATTGCGTTGACGATGCTCCAGATGATGCCGCCTTTGCGCCGTCCTTCTTCCATGGCGGCCAGAGTATCTGCGGTTTCACCGGATTGAGAGATGGCCAGGATGACCGTGTTCTCATCCACGATCGGGTCGCTGTAGCGGAACTCGGAGCCGATCACTACTTCCACGGGGATGCGCGCGATCTTTTCGATCAGATACTTTCCGACCATGCCCGCGTATGCGGCGGTGCCGCAGGCGGTGATGTAGATGCGCTGAATTCGTTTCGCGAGTTCGGGTGTGAGATTTAGTTCAGGCAGGCGGATGCGGCCTTCTTTGAAGTCCACGCGGCCTGCGAGCGTATCCGTCAATGCGCGCACCTGTTCGTGGATTTCCTTTTGCATGAAGTGGCGGTATTCGCCTTTTTCAGCGGCGACCGCGTCCCAGGCGATGGTGTGGATTTCGGGTTTTACTTCCACGCCTTCGAGTGTTTCGATGCGCACGCTGTCGCGCGTGACGATCGCCATTTGGCGCGATTCCAAAAAGATCACTTTGCGGGTGTGTTCCAAAATGGCGGGGATGTCTGAGGCGATAAAGTTTTCGCCTTCGCCCAGCCCGATCACCACGCCGCCCGCGTTGCCGATGCGCGCGGTCACGATCTTATCCGGGTCATCCACCGACATGAGCAGGACCACGTTCGCGCCTTCGATCTGTTTGAAGGTACGCCGTGCGGCTTCCACAAAATCACCTTTCGCATCCGCGGCTTGATGATGCTCTGCCAGGTGCACGATGGTTTCCGTGTCGGTCTCTGAAAGAAAATTGACGCCCTCGGCGACCATTTCATCTTTGATCTCAAGGAAATTTTCCACGATGCCGTTATGCACTACGACGACTTTACCCGTGCTGCCGACATGCGGATGCGCATTGCGCGCGGAAGGCGCGCCGTGTGTTGCCCAGCGCGTATGACCGATGCCTGGCGCGCCGGTCAGCGGTGATTTGCCTACCAGGTCAATTAATTGCGACAACTTGCCCGCGTCTCTCCGCACTTCGATCTGGTTGCCATTAATGACAGCCACTCCAGCTGAGTCATAGCCGCGGTATTCAAGCCTCTTCAGGCCATTGAGGATGATCGACACCGCGTCACGCGGGCCGACATATCCGACGATTCCACACATAATAGGGAGTCCTCCGATTGTTTGATGGTTGTCATTGCGAGGGCGATGCACTTTCGCCCGAAGCAATCTCCACATGAATAGGGAGATTGCTTCGAGCGGAAAAGTACCGCTCTCGCAATGACGTGTTTGTGTTTTGCCGTCCATTGCCTTTTGACCGCGCGGTCACCCGCGGGTTTTGTTGGCAATATTTTCTTTGGAGGGAAAGAATGACGGGTATGGCGTACCCGAAGGGCTTCCGCTGATCGTTCGATTTTTTCTTGAGACCTGACAGGTTTCCAAAACCTGTCAGGTCTCAAGATTAACTCCATTTCGCAATGGAGAACCTTCTTCCTCGTCAACTTTAGCGAACGCTAAAGCCCATGCGCTGACTTTCCCAGTTATTTTATTTTTCGTTCAACCTCCTTTTTATGAATGCCGGGATTATACCGTAAAAAAACACCCGCCAAATTTTGGCGGGTGTTTTTTTACCTTTATTATTTTTACCCACTACATCCTTGGCCAATGCAGAAGGTGGGGGTGGGGGTGGGAGACACAGTAGGCGTGCTTGTTGGCACATTTGGCGTAGGCGTCCTGGTCTTGGTAAAGGTCGGCGTCGGCACGGTTGGTGTGAATGTGCGGGTCGGTGTGCGGGTCGGCGATGGCACGGTCGGCGTGAATGTGCGGGTTGGCGTGCGGGTCGGCGTTGGCACAGTGGCAGTCGGCGTCCTGGTCTTGGTGAAGGTCGGCGTCGGCACAGTGGCAGTCGGCGTCCTAGTGTTGGTGCGCGTTGGCGTCGGCACGGTCGGTGTGCGGGTTGGCGTCCGGCTAGGCGTGTTGGTGATTGTTGGCGTGCGGGTAATGGTCGGGGTGTTTGTAATGGTCGGGGTGTTGGTGATTGTTGGCGTGCGGGTAATGGTGGGCGTACGCGTAATGGTCGGTGTGCGGGTCGGCGTGCGGGTAATGGTCGCGGTGCGGGTTGGTGTGCGGGTTGCCAATGCATTTTCAATAGATTTTGTGCAGGTTCCTAAACCGCCAAGATCAAAAGTCAATTCCACTCCATAAGTGCCTATGAAATTCTTGTTATTAAAATCAGCGAACCAGTTTGCTGCGTTATTTCCGCTCAGGCTGATCGAAGGGGTTGCGGTGTTGTTTACCGGCGTATTCCAGCTGTTTGCCGTGGCGTAACGGGTTCCGTTAAATGAGGCTTCATTGAAATACATTGCGGTGGTCGTGTTGCCTGCTGGCACCGCGTAGGTTGTATCCCAGTCCAGGCTGGAACTTGTCAGGGAGACAGCCGCTGAATTATTATTGGTGACCGTCACCAAAAAGTCGTCAGAATTCCAGCGCGCGTTGCTAAGGATGATGTTCCCGCATATCGGCGCGGAAGTCGCGGTTGGTGTATTCGTGACCGTGGGCGTTCTGGTTGGTGTCCGTGTAAAAGTGGGGGTGCGGGTAATAGTAGGCGTGTTTGTATTTGCCAGGGTATTGGTTGCGGATGGGGTGGATGTATTGGTCGGGGTATCGGTGGGAGTAGGTGTAAATGTTTTTGTAGGTACAAATTCGCCTCCCGGAGGGTTGGGATTCCCGGCCGGCTGAACTACCTGCGCAATTTTGAAGGATTCATTGATTCCCGCGCGATATGATGCAAGATGGATCATATCAGGTACAACATAAAGGTTCGAAAAGATTGTTGGCAGGATAAAGGTAAAGTTATAGTCGGTAGCCACGAATATCTGCTGGCCCGGGTCGCCTGCGTTATCAAGACCTGGCGCGGTATTTCTCGTCCCATCTGAAGTACATTCTGCGTAAAAATCCCCAATGCGCATTTGAGGTCTGACAAAGTTGGTTTCGTTCGAGCATACGGTGATATTCAAATATTCGATGTCGCTTTGAGTGCCTACCGCATTCCCGTTTGTATGAAAGCCGACGATCATGCGGTTGGTTTCGTTAATGATGGATGGAAGTCTTGCATTTTTAATTTCAAGGTTTTCGCTGGCGCCGCCGCACGGGGTTCCGTCGCCGTCCAGATCCACGCAGCGCTCCAGGTCGTACGTGCCGGCTGTGGCATAGCGGATGCCGAAACGGGTGGAGTTTTCAATGATCAGCCAGGCGTAGAACAAGCGCCCAAACTCCAATATCCCGACGATGGTCAGCATCAAGATCGGCAGGATCAGCGCAAATTCGACCATACCTTGCGCTTTCCTGGACCTGCGTTTCCCATTTTTTTGTGGAGAGAGTGTATTCATACGATTTCCTTTGGTCAGGATCATTGCGAGATCTTGGTGGCGATGTTCTTGGCAATTCTATCAAAAATATCTGCGAGTGCCAGATTGTTTGGTGCATAAAAGTATTGGCCGTGGTTAATAACAGGAGTGGTTATTGGAGTTGCGCAATCATCAGGAGAGGCTTCGCCGGCGCATGCGGCAATATACATAAGCAAGTCTTCGGCTGGGGGGATTTTTGTTACTCCATCCGGATAATAATCATCGCTGTAGGTGGTATTCTTGATTGCAGCGCCCAACCCGATAGTAAAGATGGTTACTCCCTCGCCTGAGATCGTTGTTGCTAGATCATCTGCCATGTCGCGCGCATAGTCATCAGGGTCGTAAAGAGAAATATTGATGGTGGTATGGTCGTTATCGGGTATAGGCAATGGATTATCGTAGGCCACTAATGGGTCATCGGAAGCGTGACGTACTGTGGGTTGGCGATCACGGCACCAAGGTAGTCTTTGCCAGGTATTTGGTGGACAAAAACCATTAGGATGAAGTTCAGTTGCGTCGGTTGCGTTCGCGGGACCGCCGATTAAACTAACCACTACCCAAAATGCATCTAGGCGGGTGTGGGCAGGATCTTCTGTAAATGCAACTCTTGCCAATTTTAATGCACCACCAATGTTGCTGGATGGACAGGAGGATGGGTCACGGGTTGCCGGGTCCGGGTTGGTTTCGTATATTTCACAAACCTCTCCCAGAAAAATTCCATTTGGGTCATAAAATAGACAGGAACCCTCTGTAGGGTTGTTCCAATCACAATTCCGCGGTTCAAAGACCTGGATGCTATTAATGGCATCTACAATATCTGCCTTGTTTGAAGTTAAGGGCAGTACTTCAACTGGATCCCGGTCAGAAGGGCTGGTCATTGTTACGACTGCTACCCGGTCATAAGGAAAGTAGAGTGTGTCCAGAAAGTCGAGGGCTGTGTCTTTCACAACCCGCATGGGTTGACATGTATTGGTAGGATTGCATGTACTTGGATCGTTGCCGCCCGGGCTGGCGGATGTCTCGTAAGCCATGGAGCCGGAATTATCGATCACAACCACCATATCGATCGTGGCCGCCTCGCCGACGGCGTTGGCGGTAACCGTGGTTTGATTAATTCCGATCACCCTTAAAAAACCAAAATGAACTGTTTTGGATGCGATCACCTCAACCAATTTACGGTTATCGTTGGGGTTATTTACTGGGTCAGGGTTGCAAAGAGCCGGCCTGTCTCCCTCAGGGCTTTCGCATGAGTGAACGATCACACTGTCTTCCACGATGTCGGAGGATTGGTTGAGCTGCAGAAAGTTGATCGCGGCATTTTCCAGCGCGCTCTGGTCGAGCACATTTCCACTCAAACGATATTGCTGCGCGGCAGCCACTGCGGCGGCGTCCACTCCGCGTTTGAGTTTGCCGTATTCGATCAATAAGATGCCGGTATCTGTGACCAGTCCAACCATCGCGACCAGCCCCACAATGGCAAAAGCGATCAGGATGATCGCCTGGCCGCGTTCGGATTGATTTAGTATTTTTTCAAAACGTTGTTTGATCATTTTTTACGCCTGTTAATTCGGAGTGCAAACTTTCTGGATGTTCTTTATGAATAAATGGGCTACGGTTTTGCCGCGACCAAAGGCATGATTGTGGAGGCGTGTAACATGACGGGGTCTGCGTCTGACATGAAGGCTTCGACCCAGGGCAGTTTCAATACGCCTTCATATCCAAAAAATACTTCCACGATCAGGATGCCGGTTTCCACGGGCACCGTGCTGTTTTGGGTCATAAAATCTTCGATATCTGTATCTGTATATCCTGAGTCGTGATTGCCATAATAGCTAAAGAATAGCGACCCTTCCGGGAATCTTTCGATCAATGAGATGGTGTCCGTTGCCGTATCCACATTGACGCGTAGCACAGAAATAACGACATCGTCGCGTGTCTGGTCCATCACCATTTGGCGCGCCTCGGGGTCGGATGGCGGGGCGAGTGAATCAACCACAGCCTGCGCGCAATACGGGGAAAAAGCCACGTTGTCTACGATCGTATTTGTGATCGGGTCCAGTTGGAATGGGTTTCCGTTACTGCATAAACGTGCCGCCTGACGGGTCGCGTCAAGTAAGGATAAGTACGAATTTAGCATGAACCCAAATTCAACCATTCCTGTAAAAAGCATTAATAAAATTGGCAGCAAAAGACCAAATTCCACCAGGCTTTGCCCGCTGGATTTGCGCTTTTTCGCCGGCTGGCGCAACTCCTTTTTTCTAAATATTGAAAATACTTTTTGAAGTATTTTGCGCATACATCTTCCTTTTTATTACACCTTATCAAGCCAGGTAATCCGACATCTGTACTGTACTGGAGTGTCAGGGCGAATGATTGACTGGCGTGTGTACAGGTGGATTAAATCTGGCGAAAAACGACCTATTTTCAATAATATTATAATTCATTATATAACAATCCCATTGCAGTAAGAAACTTCATGTCCGCCTAATCGCTTACAAAGATGAAAGAATTCAGTTAACAGCTGATAAATAAATTGAGCGGCAAACAAATTTGTTTGCCGCTCTTTTCTCCTGTGTTCTTTGTGGTGAAAATGCCAAGATCATAAAGGCAGGTCATTGGCTGAGGATAACCTCAGGCATTTTATACGCGTCATAGTTCTGGTCGTCAATATATTTAATAACGGTATTGCTTTGCCCATCCACCTCGATCGTGTATCCGATGATCTGGCTGTGGTACCCGTAATCTGAATCGCCCCCGTTGATCCGGATCGGCGCGCCGGGCGCAAAAATGGTCCCCTGATATGTGGATTCCAAATTGCCGCTTAAGGATACGATGTTTTTGTTGTCTATCGGCAGGTACATCAGCAGTCCTTTATGTGTCCCGCTTTTTGGCGCACTTAACTGTACTTCTGCATTTCCGCTAATCGCCACCTTTCCATGTTCGATCAGCAGGACCACATTATCGCCGAATAAGCGCTGCCCGCCGTCCACAATCAGATCTCCATTGATGCAGTAAACGCCGTTTTCCAGATTGTTCACCCCGTCGGGCGGGAATATATCCTCATCCCAATTACCGGGCGTCATGTTGCCGGTTTCCAGGTCCGCTTCAGCCATTTGATTTCCGCACCCGACCTTGGGCATTTGGATCGCCGGCGGATAGGGCATGGGAATGGCGCCGGTTTGCATCGGATAAGGAGTGATCAGTTTTGGCTTTTGCACCTGCGCGCCGCCAACCACTGTAAAGGGGCTGTCATCCCGAATGCGCACACTGCCGCTTCCGAATTGGATGAAGGCGCAATTGGGATTGTCCGAATTTACGAACAATCCTCCTCCCTCAAGGTTGATCGTGGCTTCTCCGTGGATCCAAAAGGATATTTTTTGATCGCACTTGCTGTGCGGTGCAAGGCTGACTAGCGCGTAGCCGTCAAACATTTGTCCATACTCGGCTGGCTTGGATTGCGAAACCGCCTGAACCACATTGTTGATCTGCGGGACTCCGATCACAGGTCCAAAGTAGGTTTTCAGATGAGATGTGATGATCACTTCGATGTATTCCGCGTTCCCGACAAAAGGACCGTTCAAAGGGGGGGTGTTCAATTCAACGGTGTTTGAAATGCCGTTATTGTCATATCCATTGGCTCGGGCGGCTGCCAGCGCTGCGCTCCTCCAGTCTCCGCCTTCAATACGGGTGATCGAGGCGGTCAGGGCGGCAGCAGACGCGGCGGACTCTGCCCTGCGGCGGTCAACAAAAGCGTTCCCCCCGTCAATGGCCAGGGCTGACATGCCCATCAATCCGAGGATCGAAAACACAATGATGATCAGCGCTTGTCCGCGTTCGTGCTTTTTTGGGGCGAGAAAATTGATGAATGGATTTTTCATGGGCATGCGGGTTGCAGGATGATATTCGTCGCGCTGCCGGTCAGCGCGATCGTATCCGAGCCGACCAATCGTCCTGCGAATGGCATGATGAAAGGGTATTGATAGGTTACATTGACCTGCAGGCTGTTGGCTGATCCATTTGTGATGCCCTGACATGCGTCGCCAATTGCTTTTATGCTGACCTTGATTAGCGCTTTATCCCTTAGATTCAGCGGCGAGGAGAAAACGCCTTCCTCTTCGCCGCGCGGTGAAATGTTGCGGGCACGGTTTTCGATCTCTTTTTTATTGGCCGGGTTGAACGAACCGTAGAACGCGCCTTCCTGGGCTGCGTCTCGCAATATTGAATATGAAAATATCGCCATGCCAAAATCCACTGTGCCGATCAACAACAGGATAATGACCGGCAGGCTGACAGCCAGCTCGACCAGACTTTGACCGCGTTTACCTCGAACAAACCCAGGCTTTCTTTTTTGTGCAGACATTCGGGACCGCGTTGCGTTAATTTCTCGAGTCCACAGGGTAGTTCGTGCAGCCTGGCGTGGAAATATTGATGACGATCCTTTCAGTTCCATCCGTCAGATCATAGCTCTGATTGAAAAGGAAGCGGATCGTGGATTCGCCGATCGGAATGAATGGATAGAACGCTGTGATATATGCGGAAGGCGTTTGGATATCGCCATCCCATATTTGGGAATCCAGCGTAATCTGCCTGAGCCGCAGGGTTGGATCGTCGCCGTTCTTGTGACCCGTGTCATGGTTCCATTCAAGATATATTTGCGCGGTCGAAAGTCTGTGGCCGCTGTTGTTGATGATGTCCATTTCCATATAGCTTCTTGTAATGAAGAGCGGTCCGTGACTCACGCCGCTCAGACCCGTACAACTGATTGGTGTCGGGGTTATGCTGGCGGTCTGGGTCGGAAGCGGTGTATTGGATGGGTACAAGGTTGATGTTGGCGGCAGGGTATTTGCCGGGGTTACGTTTACCTGTGTGCTGCCCGACGATGGAATAAACGTGGAAGTAAAGGATGGCAGGATGGTCGGGACATCTGTAAAAGAGATGCTTGTCGGAGTTCTTGATGGGGTGCTGGTTTCTGCGGAAAATCCGCTTGGCAGGGCCGAACCAACGATTGGGATGGAGATCAAAAATGTGCGTGCGCTGGCCGAAACGACCTTGATCGGTTTAATTGGAATGATCGTGAGGATCGGTTGGTAGTTTGCCGATACCCGCACAATAATGCGGTCTCCATTGCGGATGATATCGTCTTCAATCGGGCAGGCATCAGATTCCGGGTTGGGGTCAACGTTTGCGATCGGGATTTGCGTTCCATTTTGGTTGACGCCGCGGTCATAGGTAATGTTAACTTCGTCAAAATCGACAACGTAGGCGGACTTGTCAGCGACCTCACGGATCGCGTCACAGTCTTGATAAAAAGCTACGTTATTAATTTCACCGGCCCCGGATCCAAATCTCGCCGCCTGCCGTGATGCGTTGGCTACGGATGAGAAAATAAAGACCAGACGCGCCACTTCGATCGTGCCATAGATCAGCAGGATTAAAAGCGGTAACGCCAGCATGAATTCCAGCATTGCCTGCGCGCGATTTTTTTTGTACTGGGTTTTTGTGTATGCTTTCATTATTTTTGGCCTTATAGTGTTCAGTGGTTTATCCGGGGAGCATCATCTGGACAAACTTTGAAAAAAAGATGATCAGGAACGCGCTCATGATGAAGTATGGACCGTACGGAATAAAGAGCATCAATGCGTTCTTTCCATATTTGCGCGTGACCACCAGCCACAGGATGAGCATTAAGCTAAAAAAGCCGCCAAGCAAAATGCCGAGTAGTAATCCAAACCAGATCAACGGCCACCCAAGCATCAGACCAAGAATGGTGGCGAGGATCACATCACCCGCTCCGAGAGCCTCTTCGTCATCCGTCTCTTGCCCAAGGGCGAGCATGCGCTTTGTTCTGATCCGCGCGAACAAAACGCCAAAATAATAAAAACCAAGCATGATCAATAAGCCGCCCAATCCGCCCAGGAGGGTTGCCTTAACTCCATGAGAAACCGTGCCGACGATCAGGCCGAGCACGACGCCGAAGATGCTGGTTGGGTGCAGGATCAGGCGTTGTTCCATATCGATCACGAAAACCGTTCCAAAATAGGTCAGCAGAATTATTCCGAGCAGGTATTCTATTTTTGAAGGCGGGTTCATCCATGTGTTTATGCTTACGGCAGGCATCACGACCAGGACGATCCACAGTCGCGCTTTTCGGGAATGTCCATTCTGACACGGGCGTAAAGAAAAATAATCTCTCCACGAAAATATCGCGTCACATTGCGGGCAGGTGGGCTGGCTGAATCTCCGCGTGACCGGCAAAACATCAGCAAGGTAATTTATAACGCATCCCGCGATGCATCCGAGTAAAATGGGCACGATGATCATTATGGACATCTATAATCATTATAATTCGAATTGCGGGCGCTATGCAAAGGCCGTTGACGTGCAAGTCAACTGTAATGTTCTATGCGATTTAATAAAACTGCCTTACAATTTCGAAAGTTTAAGGAGATGCTATGGAAGAATTCGTTGTGGAAGGCGGTTATCCGCTGCGGGGTGAGGTGACACCTTCGGGAAATAAAAATGCGGCACTGCCTTTGTTGGCCGCCTGCTTATTGACAGAGGAGCCGGTTGTGCTTCGTAACGTGCCGCAGATCCGGGACGTGCTTGCGATGCGAAAACTGATCGAAAGCCTCGGCGCGCAAGTTGAAGAATTGGATGGCAATACCTGGCGCATCACAACCCGGGAATTAACCGCCTCTCATCTCGACCCCGACCTTTGCCGACGCATTCGTGCTTCGATTCTGATCGCAGGGCCGGTTCTGGCACGTTCTCACGGTCTCCGCCTGCCTCCCCCCGGCGGTGATGTGATCGGACGCCGCCGCTTGGATACGCATATTTTTGCATTGCGTGCCTTGGGCGCGAAAATTAGTTACGATCGGGTCTTTGATATTGAGGCGAATCAATTGCATGGAGCGGATATTTTGCTGGACGAAGCCAGTGTCACCGCAACTGAGAACGCCATTATGGCGGCGGTGCTTGCCAAAGGCGAAACCAGGATCCGCAATGCCGCCTCCGAGCCTCATGTTCAGGAAGTCTGCCGTTTTCTAAATATTCTCGGGGCGAAAATTGAAGGCATTGGCTCCAACACTTTGCATATTTCAGGGGTTTCCCGCCTGTCGGGCGGAGAATTTACCATCGGACCGGACCTGCTTGAGGTGGTCAGCTATATCGGGGCGGCAGTTGTCACGCGTGGAGAAATTCGCATCCGCGATGCCGGGGTTGAGCATCTCGAAATGGTTGGGCAGGTATTCCACCGGCTTGGAGTGCACTGGCAAGTGGATGGCAAGGACCTGATCGTGCCATCAGATCAGGAGCTTGTGATCGCGTCAGACTTGGATGGCGCTGTGCCTGAAGTCAAAACAAATGTTTGGCCTGCATTTCCAACCGATTTGACCAGTATCGCCATAACCGTGGCAACGCAGGCGGTTGGCTCCGTGCTTTTTCATGATTGGATGTTTTCAGGACGTATGTATTTTACAGATAAACTTGTGGGCATGGGCGCCCGTATCATCTTGTGTGATCCGTATCGAGTTTTGATTCAGGGTCGCACGCAGCTGTACGGCGAAAAACTTGAAAGCCCTGATATTCGGGCAGGTATGGCATTGGTACTGGCTGCGCTGGCCGCAAAGGGAACTTCCAAGATAAGAAATATTAGTCAGATCGAACGTGGGTACGAACGTGTGGACGAGAAATTAAGAATGCTTGGGGCGAAAATTAAACGGGAAGTTGAATAAAGTTAAAAAAAAAAGAAGCCTTTTTCTGAGGCTTCTTTTTTTATCCAAGGTATTGACTTACGGAGCAACAATTACTTCTTTTTGAATTACAACTCTTAATAGATCATCTTCGCCAACGCGGTTTACAAAATTACCTGACGCGTTACCAGTATTTCCGTTACTGTATGTTATCCATGCGTAGGCAAAATACGCGCCTTTGGGCAGGGAAATAACAAGCCTCTCATTTTTACCCATTGTGTAACTTACGCTACCGCATTCAGCGTGCGCGTTCGGTGTGTACATGTTCAGGGATAAGGTGAGCGTGCCGCCGCTTTCGTTTTCAAAGCGTAATTTTGATTGAGGGCCTGCCGCTCCTATGTCTAAAGGTTTCACACAGTTATCCGCTCCGCTGGCAGCCGTTGCTGTTGGCAGGGCTAAAGGTGTGAGTTCTAGGGTCGGGGCGGGTAAAGCGGTAAAAGTTGGCAGAGGGGTTGGGCTTGGAATTTCTGTGGGAGGGATTGCCGTTGCCGTTGGGATGGCCAACTGTGTCATGGCGACCATCGTCCATGCGGAAGATACCGCTGTCCCTTCAACTTCTGCGGGCGCCAATGTGGGCGTACCCTGTGGCCCGCAGGCTGCCAGGAAAATTGTCAATACGAGTATCAAAGGGAAAACTTTTTTAAACATTTTCATCTCCATTTTATTGTTCCAAATTAATGATCTTTACTTGATCCTTATAAATAACGAGCTCTAGTTCTTGAGATTTGTCCAGCGCGAAATTTCCAACGATCTTGTTGCCGCCCACCCAGAGGACATAGACATATTTTCCGGCGGGGGCGTTTGTCCGAATTTTGCTCTTGACTGGATATTCAATGATGGTCTCATATCCATCGCTGGTGGTGCATTGCAGGGAAATATAGGCCTCTGCTTTGGATAGATTTAGCAGCGTAATTTTTCCGGCGGGCAGGGCCGGCGGCATTGTCCCGTGGATCAATGGCTGCGCCGTGCCTGTTGATGTGGCGGTAATTGCGGGTATCGTTGTCGTGCCGTTGGAAACGATCACCATGCCGACGTACGTTACTGCGGTTGGCGGGATGGCAGCCGTCGTGACCGTAGCCGTTGCTGCCGCTGTTGTCGCTGAAGCGGGAATTTGCGTTGCAGATGGTGCCGTTGTTTCTGTTGGGACGGAAACGGTCGCAGTGTTTGTGGGCGTGTTTACGATCGGCGTGCCGCTTGGAATAACTGTTTCTGTTGGCGGGACAAGCGTTGGCGTAAAAAGAAGCTCAGGCGCTTGATCTGCTCGGGCTGTAGCCGTCAATTCCAGATCTCGCACTGTAATAAGTGGAGATACGTCTGTTGGGTTAGGTTGAAGAACTGTGGGCACTTTGCAGGCGCCGCCGATTAAGCCAATGAGGGCAACAAGCAAAAGCATCCTTTTCATCACCAACTCCTTTTCCGGGGTTTAGTTCTGGTTGATTACATCCATGAATTGATTGACAACTTCCCTCAACATCCGTTCTGGGAGTGCGCCGGTTTGGCGGTGAACAACCTTGCCGCCGGAAACAAATAACAGGGTGGGAATCCCTTGAATGCCAAATTTTTGCATCCATTCGGCGTGGTCGTCCGTGTTGATCTTCGCCACAATGAGTTTGCCTTCCTGTTCCTTTGCAAGTTTTTCAAGCGTGGGTGCGATCATTTTACATGGTCCGCACCAGGGTGCCCAAAAATCCACGATTACTGGTAGTGACGATTGCATCACATCTTTTTCAAAACTTTCATCCGAAATATGAATAGGTTCTCCAATCATTTCTTTGATCCTTTTCTAAGTATGGTGATTTGCAAAAAAGAAACTTGCTCTTTTATGCTTTAGGTGTCTAATGGCAGTTAACTTAGCCAAAAAAGTATAACATAATTTCCCTGATGCATTGTGGCCGTAGGGTATAATCGCGCGTCATGGCTAATTTATTTTCTCGATGGAAGGACGGACTCTCCCGCTCCAGTAAAGCGGCGTTTGGTCAGATCGCTTCGATTCTTGGCGCTTCTGAAATTACTCAAGAAACCTGGGATGATCTTGAAACGCTGCTGATTCAGGCGGACATGGGGATCGAAACTGCGGCCTCCGTTTTGGAGTCTCTCAAGCGTATCCAGCGGACCGAGGGTCTGATCCGGGCTAACGAGCTTTTTGCGGCCCTTCGAACGGAATTGCGCGCGCGCCTCGAATCTCCGCCCGTTCTAAAATTAGATTACAAGCCTGCCGTTATTTTGGTTGTCGGCGTGAACGGCTCAGGCAAGACGACCACCATTGCGAAACTTGTTTCACACTTTCAATCTGAAGACAGGAAGATCCTGCTCGGCGCCGCCGACACCTTTCGTGCTGCGGCGATGGATCAGCTACAGGTTTGGGGTGACAGGCTAAAGGTCGAAGTGATCGTAGGCGCGTCGGAGAGCGACCCCGGCGCAGTGGCGTTCAATGCGGTTCAGGCTGGCGTAGCCCGCGGTATGGACATCGTCTTGATCGATACTGCGGGACGTTTGCATACGCGTTTCAATTTGATGGAAGAATTAAAAAAGGTCAACCGGGTTGTTGGCAAGGCGCTCGTTGGCGCTCCGCACGAAGTTTGGCTGGTGCTGGATGCCACGATAGGACAAAATGCTTTGCAGCAGGCGCGTTCATTTAAGGATGCGGTTCATGTAACCGGTGTGATCTTGTCCAAGCTTGATTCTTCTGCGCGCGGTGGAATGGCGTTTGCCATTCAACGCGAGCTGGGCTTGCCGATTCTTTTCGCCGGCTTGGGTGAAAAGCCCGAGGATTTACAGCCGTTTGACCCCGACGCTTTTATTGACGGAATTTTGTCCAACGCATAGGAGTTTGTTATGCAAGATTTGTTAAACCGTTTGCAGGCCGCGAATGACCTGACTCAGCAATTAATGGTGCGTCTTTGACTTGGTCGGCAAGGAAATTCAATTATCGCAGCTGGAAAAAGACACCGAACATCCTGATTTTTGGGCGGACTCGACGAACGCACAGCGGGTGATGAAATCACTTTCCAGTTTGCGTAACGAAGTAACATCCTGGAATTCTTTAAAGCAGCAGCTTCATGATCTGACCGACTTGGCGCAACTGGACGATGAGTCTTTGCGCGAAGAGTTGGAAGGCGAGCTTGTGAAAGTTGAAGTTGAACTTGAGAAGCGTTCCTTCACAATGATGCTCTCGGGCGCGTACGATCACGATGATGCAATTCTTGCCATTCACGCCGGCGCAGGCGGAACCGATTCCCAGGACTGGGCGGCGATGCTTCAGCGCATGTATCTGCGCTGGGCTGAAGATCAGGGATTTACAGCCGATATTTTGGATTTTTCACCAGGTGAAGAAGCAGGGACGAAAAGCGTCACGATCGCGATTGGAGGTCAATATTCCTTTGGATATTTACGTTCCGAAAAAGGTGTTCACCGCCTGGTGCGTCTCTCCCCGTTTGATGCCGCTCATCGCAGGCATACCTCCTTTGCTCTGATCGAAGTTCTTCCGCAGGTTTCCATGGAGGAGGCGGATGTTGATATTAATCCGGGTGATATAAAGCTGGACGTATTCCGTTCTTCCGGCGCGGGTGGGCAGAATGTTCAGAAGAATGCAACGGCCGTACGTCTGACACATCTCCCGACTGGGATCGTTGTAACTTGTCAGAATGAAAGATCGCAGTCACAGAACCGCGAATTTGCCATGAAGATCTTGCGCGCGCGTTTGTTGGAATTACGCTCCGCTGAGCGGGATGAAGAACGGGCGATCTTGCGCGGCGAATACACAAAGGCCGAGTGGGGCAGTCAGATCCGCTCGTATGTTTTGCATCCGTATCAAATGGTAAAGGATCATCGCACCGAGTTTGAAGTCGGCAATGCGCAGTCTGTACTTGACGGTAATTTAAATGGATTTATGGAAGCGTATTTGAAGAGTGAATTCAACAAATAGTGAAAGTGGATAACAAAAAAGAGCGGGTTCGAGACCCGCTCTTTTTTGTTTTAATTTCCGCTTGGAACTCTTTTTTCAAGTGTACGGTTGAACAGTTTTTCCTGTTCTTCAGTTGCGGATTTATATGATTTCGGTCGAACCTTGCCGCGGCCCTTGGAGCGTTCAAGCGCTGCCTGCCATGCCATCTGCATCGCAGTGTACTGTGGCTCGGTGGGCGCTTCGACTTCCATTTCGTATACTTCTTCCTGCTTCTTACCCTTGGGCTTGCGTTTATCCGCACCGCTGCCGGGTGTTCGTTTTCGTTCTTCGCGTTCAGGTTTGACTTCTTCCACAACCTCGGGTTGAAGAGCCTTCATGCTCAAGCGGATCTGGCGTTTGCGGCGATCGACATCCAAAACTTTCGCTTCGATCTCTTCGCCTTCCTTCACCACTTCTCCGGCGGTCTTGACGTATCCGCGGGTGAGTTCGCTGACATGGATCAAGCCGGGACGTTCTGCGCCGAAATCAACAAACGCGCCATAGGTTTCGATGCGAACGACCTTGCCCTTCACGATCATGTCGGGCACGATCTCTTTCCACTCGAAGCCGAGCGGTTCGATCATGGTCAATTCAATGCGATCCTTCTTGACGCGGCGTACCCAAACATCGACTGTTTGGCCTTCCTTCACAATATCTTCCACTTTGTTGACTGCGTCTTGTTGGAGTTGTGAAATGTGGATTACACCGGGAACACTTTGTCCGATGTCCACAAGCGCCCCCGCGAGTGTTGTCTTCAAAATTTTGCCGCTTAATTTGGTTTTTGGTTCAAGCGCAACGGCTGGTGCGCTGTCGGGTGTTGTCATAGTTATACTCCTACTAGTTGAAATAATGCCGAAAAAAGATTATACCTGTCTGACAATAAACCGTCAATGTGAATTTTGATATTAAAAAGAAGAATGGTTAATGTCTTGTCGTTTGTCTTTTACCTGAGTATAATCTGTAAATCAAAAGCATTGATGAGAACGAGTAAATCTGTGGCGGTTGCGTCAGCGAGTCTGTATATGGTGTGAGGCAGATCAACCAGGCGGATTGAAAATCATCTCGGAGCTGTGAACTGAAATTAATGAGAGATCATTAGAAGTAGGTGAGCCGTTTGCCCGGCGTTATATGGGAACAAAGATGATGGTCTTTGGTTGAGTGCCTGTCGAATGACGGGAATCAGAGTGGTACCGCGTGAGCATGGCTCTCGTCTCTGTTTTGAGGCGAGAGGTTTTTTTATTTAAGAATTAGATTGCTGTGTTCTTTGGCAATTACAAAAATGTTGGAGGCATGAATGACATTTAGATCAGTATCACCAAAACTTGATGTTTCTTCCATGGAAGAGAATATCCTGAAATTATGGAACAAACAGGATATCTTCAAGAAGACCATTGAGCAGCGCAAAGGAAAACCTGAGTATGTATTTTACGAAGGTCCCCCAACTGCGAATGGGCGCCCGGGGGTTCATCATGTATTGGCGCGCGCGTTTAAGGATATGTTTCCGCGTTACAAGATCATGCGCGGCTATCATGTCTCGCGCCGCGGCGGCTGGGATACGCATGGCTTGCCGGTTGAGATCGAGGTCGAGAAACAACTTGGTTTTAATAACAAACAGCAGATCGAAGAATACGGCATCGATAAATTTAACGCGCTTTGTAAAAAATCCGTCTTTACCTATATTCAAGACTGGGAGCGTTTAACTGATCGCATCGCCTTTTGGGTCGATCTTGAAACTGCGTATGTGACCTACGAAAACGAATACATGGAATCGGTCTGGTGGATCCTGAAAAATTTTTGGGATAAGGATCTGCTTTTCAAGGGATATAAAGTTGTCCCGTATTGCCCGCGCTGCGGCACGCCTCTCTCTGACCATGAAGTTGCTCTCGGGTACGAAGAAGTTTCTGACCCTTCGGTTTTTGTCCGCATGCCGCTTGTGGATAAGCCTGACACTTCATTGTTGGTGTGGACAACCACTCCGTGGACATTGCCGGGTAACGTGGCTGTTGCAGCCGCCCCCAATGTGGATTATGTGACCATCGAGCGCGATAATGACGGCACAAAAGAAAAACTCATCCTTGCCAAATCTCTGGTTGAGAAACTATTCAAAGATGAAGAAGTAAAGGTCTTGGAAACATTCAAAGGCAGGAAGTTGAAAGGCGTGAAATATCAGCCTCTCTTCACCTTCCTGCCTCCGGACAAAGCCGCGCATTTTGTCGCGCTCGGTGATTTCGTGACCACTGATGATGGCTCTGGTCTGGTGCATATCGCTCCCGCCTTCGGCCAGGAAGATATGCAATTGGCAAAGGAGAATGACCTGCCTGTGTTGCTGACCGTACTTCCTGACGGTACATTCATTCCTGAGGTCACTCCCTGGCGCGGAGTCTTTGTCAAGGACGCTGACCCGCTCATCATCAAGGATCTGGAAACGCGCGGACTTTTATTCCGCACCGAGAAATACACACACACGTATCCGTTCTGCTGGCGCTGTCATACCCCGCTTTTATATTATGCGCGCGACTCGTGGTTCATCCGTACCAGCGCGCATCGTGACCGTCTGGTTGAATTAAACAACACCATTAATTGGGTTCCCGATCACATCAAGAGTGGACGTTTTGGCAACTGGCTTGAGAACAACATTGACTGGTCGCTTTCACGCGAGCGCTATTGGGGCACGCCGCTTCCTGTTTGGGAATGTCTGGAATGCAAACATAGGGAGTGTGTCGGCTCGGTGGCCGAACTGTCTGAGAAAGCCGGCCGGGATCTTAGTGAACTGGATCTGCACCGCCCGTATGTGGACGAAGTCTATTGGGTTTGTTCAGACTGCGGCGGTCAGATGACGCGCGTCCCTGACCTGATCGATGTCTGGTTTGACTCTGGCTCCATGCCGATCGCACAATGGCATTATCCATTTGAGAACAAAGACAAGTTTCAAAGTCAATATCCTGCGGACTACATCTGTGAAGCCGTGGACCAGACGCGCGGCTGGTTCTATTCACTGCATGCCATCAGCACCTTGCTTAATGATGAAGTCTCTTTCAAGAATGTGATCTGTCTTGGCCATATTCAGGATGCCGAAGGACGTAAGATGTCCAAGTCGCTGGGGAATATCGTCCAGCCTTGGGATGTCCTAAATGCGCATGGCGCAGATGCCTTACGCTGGTATTTGTACACAGCCTCACCTCCGGGGCAGGAACGCCGCTTCTCTTCCGATTTGGTTGGCGATGTCATCCGCAGTTTTACGCTGACGCTTTGGAATGTGTATTCATTCTTTGTGACATACGCCAACCTCGATAAGCCACAGGCATTGACTGTCACCGCGCCGACGAATGATCTTGACCGTTGGCTGCTCTCTGAATTGAATGTGCTTGTCCGTGACGTGACTCAGGCATATGAGACGTATGATGTCTTGAATGCCACCCGTCCCATCGAAGCTTTTGTGGAAAGACTTTCCACATGGTATGTGCGCCGTTCACGCCGCCGCTTCTGGAAGAATGACTCTGGCGCAGATAAGCAGGCAGCTTATTCGACACTTTATACCGCGTTGACTACGCTTGCGAAGCTGCTTGCACCTGCCATGCCTTTCCTCGCGGAAGAGCTTTATCAGAACCTTGTCCGCTCTGTGGATGAGACCGCGCCTGAATCAGTTCATCTTGCGGATTGGCCTGTGGCGATGGACGAGTTCATTGACGAGTCGCTCAACCGCGATATGAACCTCGTGATGAAACTCGTTTCCCTCGGTCACTCTGCGCGTCAGAAGGCGAATCGAAAAGTGCGCCAGCCACTCGCTGCTGCCGCATTCTCCGTTGGGACTGCAACTGAGCGTAAGGCGTTGATGAACAACGTGGACATCGTTTCAGATGAATTGAATGTCAAAGAAGTGCGTCTGCTTGATTCTGCAACAGAGGCTGTCTCGCATACGATCAAACCTTTCTCGAAACAACTCGGACAGAAATACGGCAATAAATTCCCCGCCATCCAAAAGGCGATTCTCTCGATGAATGCGGAAGAAGTCGCTTCCACATTCATGGCTGGCAAAGCGCTCGAGGTAACCGCTGGTGGCGAGACCTTCCAGATCATCTCTGAAGAAGTGGAAGTGAAAGCGCAAGCCAAATCAGGCTTTGCCGTCGCAGAAGATGGCGCATACGTCGCCGCACTCGTTACTGAACTGACCTCCGAACTCGTGCAAGAAGGTTTGGCGCGTGAATTTGTCCGCCGTGTACAGGATCTGCGCAAGGCCGCTGAGTTGGATGTTGCCGACCGTATAGAGATGTTCGTTGAGACCACACCAGGTTTGAGGTCCGCGATTGAGGCGCATCAGGAGTACATCACCTCTGAAACACTTACCTCCAATTTATCCTTTACGACTCCGCCTGAAGATTCGTCGGTAGTTGAAGATGAGTTTGAAGCCGAGAAGGTCAAGGTTGGAATTAAAAAAGCGTAGCTCACAAAGTTGAAAGAACTGGCAGACTTCGGAAGTTTCAAAACTTCCGAAGTCTTTTTAATTTATAATTCACTGCATATCACTATCTGCGCCAAAGGATCAATATGACAAATTCTATGCTTTCAGAAAATAAACCAAATATTTTTCGAGTGATCGCCGCCTGGGGCGTGCATCTATTCACCGCAACCGGGGCGGTTTTTGGTTTGCTCGCGATCCTGTCCATTTTTGAAAAAAATTGGAAAATGATGATCGTGTATATGATCATTGCCATGCTGGTGGATGGTTTTGACGGCATGTTGGCGCGTTGGGCAGATGTAAAAAAATATGCCAACGGCGTTGACGGGGCTTTGCTCGATAACATTCTTGATTATTTAAATTATGTGATGGTGCCCGCTTTGTTTTTGGTCAAAGCGGATGTTCTGCCTGAGAGCGTGCGTTTGCTGGCCGCGAGTTCTATTTTGCTCACTTCTGCATATCAATTCACACAGACCGATGCGAAGACCGACGATCATCATTTCAAAGGTTTTCCATCATATTGGAACGTCGCTGCGCTCTATATGCTCCTGATGAATTTGCCGCAATGGGTGAACTTTGGTTTTCTGATGTTGTTCAATGTGATGGTTTTCATTCCCATTAAATATATTTATCCGAGCCGCAATAGTTATTTGCGCACGCTCACACTTGTTCTCACCTATCTTTACGGCGCGATTGGAATTTGGGGCTTGCTTCAATATCCAAACCAACCGCAGTGGGTGGTTTGGGCTTCATTTATTTATGTCGGATATTATTTGATCCTAAGTGTGATCCCAAAGAATAAAGTCCATGCAAATTGAACTCATCTCTCAGGCGGATGATGAGCTTTATGAAGCGTTTCAGCGCCTCGTCCCGCAACTGACCAATAACAACCCGCCCCCTTCTCTTAACGATCTGACCGCTCTCGTCCGAGATCCATCGTCCGTGCTGATGGTGGCGCGCAGTGACCACGGCGAGATCATCGGTGCGCTCACGTTGACAGTCTACCGCGTGCCGACAGGAATCCGCTCGATCATCGAAGATGTCATTGTGGACAACTCTGCGCGTGGACAGGGCATTGGTGAAGCATTAATAAAACACGCCATTGAAGTCGCGCGTGAAAAAGGCGCCAGCAATATTTCACTGACTTGCAATCCAATGCGCGAGGCCGCGAACAGGTTGTATCAAAGAATGGGGTTTAAAAAACGCGAAACGAACGCGTATCAATATAAGTTCTAAATTATTTAATTTTATCGTCCCAAAGGTTTGATCCGAGTCGTTCAAGGATCTTATGGCAGCCTTTGGGATGTTCCTTGCTTATCCTTCGATCTCCCAGGTGATGTTCACGTAGTCGTGCGTATCGACATCTTCCGGATTGATCTCCCTCTCCTCTGAAAATGTTGCGAAATTTTCAGACATGGCCAAAGGCATGTGCCTGCTTGTAATTTCCATGATCTCCCTGCCATAGTTAATGTGCTGGATCTTTCCGAGTTGTACCCCGGTGGCTTTGCCGATAATCTCCGCTTTGATTTTGGCGTCTGCAATAGCCTTTTCCAAAGCCTGATTCTTGAGCCCCTCCTCGTCTTTCACGGTAAAACCAAGGTCAATTCTGATAAACCCGGATGTGCGCGTGACGGCATTAAGCACGCGGTTGATGGTTTTGTGATCCAGATCCAGACGAAGTTTGAATGAATAGGATGCTTCGTATCCCCAGAATATTCTGGACTTGCTTTCCTCCGAGTATCGATCCTTGTCTCGTATCTCAAAGTTGGACATCTTGACCTGGTCTTCCTTGATGCCCGCTGACTTGATGGATTTAAAGAATTCATCCGCCATACGATTGAGACCGTCAATACATTTGGCGTACTCTTTATTCTGATGTTCGACGACAAAACTGATCACCGCCTGATCGGGTGTAGCGGATACCGAGCCGTATCCCTGTACTGTCAAAAGTTGTGTCATGTTTTCTCTCTTTTACTATTCTAATGTCGTTCCGAAGGAGCAATGCGGCTGAAGCAATCTCCTCTTAAATTTGAGAACAAACTTATCGAATTTTCCCCCGCTACTCAGCAGTTGCTTCGTGATACCGCCTCGCAATGAAAGAATAATTATAACGAGACTTTCTGAATATACTTCTCAGTCCACTTGCTCGTATCCGCATATTCCCCGCGATAATATTCGGGCAGTAATTTAGCGATCTGCGCCATCATCTCGTCTGCGATCTCCTGGCGGATTTCTCCCGTTACCTTCACACCTTCCACATTCAACTTGAATGGTTCTCCCAAGCGGATGTGGAAATCTGTCCGCTTGAAGTGTTTAAAGTTTTTCATAAAATTCTCGCCGCCCCAGTGTGCGATGGGAATGATCGGTGCGCCTGACCGAATTGCAACGATGACCGTCCCAGGCATGGCGCGTCTTAAACGACCCGTGTAATTGCGAGTCCCTTCGGGGGCGATGCCAAAGATCATACCGTTCTCAAGCGCTCGAAAAGCCGCTTTCAGCGCGTGCATGTCCGCTTCGCCGCGATGGATGGGAATCATGCCCCAGGTGTTGAAGACCCAGCGCAGGAACCAATTGTCCCACGTCTCAGCCTTTGCCCAGCCCGTGACTCGCCGCGGCTGGAGATGGGCGAAAAGTAGGGGCGCTTCGATCTGACCTGTGTGATTCGAGATCGCGATCACAGGTCCTGTGGCTGGAAAATTTTGAAAGTCAGGCGCGTCAATGCGGCAGGTGATGCGCGTGTAAATACGGATGAGGAAGTTGATAAGCCAGTTCATGTTTGTTACGAAAAATTTCAGGCGCAGATAATTTCCAATTCAGACGGGAGCAGTTCCAGGGTCAGCGCTGAACCATTCAGGCAAATAAATTCTCCATCGGCGTGGGCGGGAAAGGTCTTATCCAGAGACTTGATCGAAACTTTTTTAGCGCGCCGCATCTTGACTTCGGGTTGAGTGGCCTGTGTTCCGCGAATGAAGTGGGGGATAAGCGCGAGAATACGCGCCTTTGTTCCAGTTTCCGCGATACAAAGATCGAAGAGACCGTCATCGGGTTTGCTATCAGGCGCCATTTGAAAGCCCCCGCCCATGCGCCTGCCGTTCATTACTGAGATCATCAGTGAAACTTGATTAATGGTTTCACTGTCATCCAGAACGATCTCAACGTTTGGGGGATTGTAATAAAGGAAAACAGTTTTGATCACCCCGATCAGATAGGCTGGCAAGCCGCGTGTCCAGCGGATCTTGATGGCTTCATTGCCGACAGCCGCGTCAAAGCCGACGCCGATGCCGTTGCCAAAATATCTGCCTTCGGGATAATCTCCACCCTTGACCAGACCGATGTCGATTTTTCTGCGCTTATTCGCGGTCAGCGCTTTCAAGCCATCGTTCAGATTTGTGGGAATGCCTGTCCCACCTGAGAAATCATTGCCCGTGCCGATGGCGAGAACGGAAAACACGCTTTTTGTGAAACCATCCTTGCGCGCCTTCATGATTCCGTTGATGGCTTCGTTGATGGTCCCGTCACCGCTCGCGCACACGATCACATCGTAGCCCTCCCGCGCGGCCTGTTCTGCCAGTTCATAAGCGTGCCAGACACGCTCTGTTTGTACAAGCGTAAAATCCAGCCCGCTTTCACGCAGACTGGATTCGATGTGTGGAATAGATTTCGCGCCAAGCCCGCGGCCCGAAGTTGGATTGACGATGATGTAATATTTCACAGTGTGCTCCCAGTTTGGAATGGGAGCGAGTTTATCTTCTGTGACTCAGATTGTCAAATCGAATTACTCGTTCATACGCGGTGTTTTGCGATATTCAGTGCGATGCCCGGAATAGGCGACGCTCATTGCATCCATCAGTTCGTCCATTGCGAATGCCTCTTCATTATCTAGTACCATCTTTAGTTTACTGAGATGGTCGTGCAGTTCGAGCATCTTGGCTCGAAAAGCGTCAAACGCAATGGTGTCGCTTTCTTTTTGTAGTTTCTTCGATGCATGATACGCTTCTTCCACGGCTTGCATTGTGTGAATGATATCCTCGGCGATCAAGGTCATGTCAGACATATCAGCCTCCTTGTCTATATTTACAATAGCACGTTACGATTTATATTTCAAGTAATCTTCAGGAGTGTCGAGGTCTACCAGCGTATTGGGGGAATCCACGACTACATAGTGTATTTCGCGGGAGTGTTTTAATAAGAAATCGCGCGGCGTTTTTGGCGGTTTCATTGCGATCAGTTCATCCCAGAGCGGACGGGCGACAAGCCAGGGATGTCCGCGCTGCATTTGATAGCTCGGGACTACGATCTGTGATTTTTGTGCGAGGAAGGCGTTGCATATCTGGCGCACGCTTCTCTCTTCGACCTGCGGCTGGTCGCCGAGACAAATGAGAGCGGCGCTCGCTTCGCGCATTTTTACAGACAACCCTAGTTGGATGGAACTCAACATTTCCCCGATTTGGTAATTTTCATTAAAAACGGTCTCGACCGTTTTACCGATCAATGCCTCGACCTGCTGGTGCGCTCCGCCCGTAACGACCAGAATGTCCTTGACACTGGCCGCCTGAAATGTGGAGATGACCGTTTGCAATACCGTGCTTTTTCCCCAGGGCATAAGCATCTTCGGTTCACCCATTCGTTTGGATTCGCCCGCGGCGAGAATGATCGCAGTGATCATGAGTTCTCACTTGTTATTTTCAATATCAATTAACCTCTTGTAGTCTTCAGTGTTGTCAACATCCAATAAAAGCATATCGTCATGCCATGGAATATATTCTACTTTGTATTTTGAGAAAATGGCCCGCCCGCCGATATCGCCTTCAAGCTGTAAAAGGTTGGGGAATGTTACCCTGTCAAACAATACCGGATTTGCGCGGCGATTTTCAAGCACCAGCGGTGCGACGATGGACTGCATTTTCTGGGTATGTGATTCCACTAACGTGCGGATCACTTCTACAGGGATCTGAGGTTGATCTGTCAACAGAAAAATAGCTGAACCAATTGAATCATGCGATCTGCCCGGCTTTAAGAAGTTGATTCCGGTCCGTATGGATGTGCTTTGTCCTTGCCGGTAATCTGGGTTGTAGATTATGTTTACAGGAAGTCCATGTAGTGCGGACTCAACCTCTTCTGACTGAAAGCCTGTGACCACTACAACAGGCCAAAGTCCCGCCTGAAGCGCGGTTTCTGCCACATGCCGCACGAAAGATTTTCCCTTCCAATCCAGCAATTGTTTTGCCGCGCCAAAACGGGTCGATGCGCCTGCGGCAAGGACAATACCTGCCGTATGTTCGAATGTTTGGAAACTATTGTGATTTAATGAACCAACGATCACGGAGTCAAAATGATCGAGTAGGTCTTGAGCCATCCCGCCGCCAGTGGATTGCAGCTCGGGCGTGTCGGCCTGATTCAGCAGCGCGATGCGCCGCGCTGTTGGTGGGATATTTTTGAGGCCACCTTGTGGATGGGTTAGCATGCGCGTAACCGAATCAGGGGTGACCTGCTGGTTGATGTCCAAACCGGTGATCTGTGAAAATAACCCGGCACGATGGACGTGTTCATCGGTGAGCGGTTTTCCCAGTGTGTTTAGTCCTGCGACAACGACAGCAGTATCTACAAATTCCGGGATGGGTGGTTCATGGTCTGCCGGGGATTTAAGTGATTTTTGACGAGATCCATCTGCCTCAATGAAGAGGGGAACATATTTTTCGCCGCTGACTTCGCGTAACCAATAAAGGACGTCTTGGCTTACAGGTTTTGTTCTTCCTTCTTCAATCTCGCCTGTAACCAGTGTGACACCTTCTGAGGTGATTTCATCAAGATCACTGAATTTTATTGCAACGATGTGCCGGTCAGCAAGGGAGGTTTGCCACGAGCCGAGGTGGGTGGTGGCGGTCACGATGGCTTGTGGAAATTCGCGCGCAAGTTGAAATATGGCAGTTGTTTTTCCGCCCGCGCCAGAGAAACTGACCGATTGCGGAGTTTTCAATCGAAGCGCATCAGATAGTAGCATAGGTTGATTGTAGACCAAATCCTACTTTTGTACATCCGTTTTTTTTTGAATCGCAACTCTCAAGAAAAAACCGTACCGCTTTGCGAACTCCGTGCTAATTAATCTCCTTTGCCAATGTCCATTTTTAACAGTAGATCTGCCTGTGGCGGGAAGACGGATCTTATTTGGCGAGGGTCTTTTCGATCCTTCGATCTGGGATGAACCAGATGATTGCCACTGCGACATAAAGCAGGGAAGCAAATCTTGCAGAAACAAAAGAAAGTGGGATCGCGGCAGTGTATAACGCTAGTGAGACATATCCTTTGGTGTCGCCGCCTATCGCAATCGCCAGCGGCGAGTCTTCCGGATGAATTGCGAGAAGCGTGCGAACGAGGATGAAATAAGCCAGTCCAGACATCCATAAAGAGATGCCGTAGAAAGCAACTGGCCAGGCTAAAAATTCATTTTCGCCCATCCAGCTGGTAGTGAAAGGAATGAGCGATATCCAAAAAAGCAAATGCATGTTCGCCCATAAGACATTGCCGTTGATCTTATGAACCGCCTGAAATAGGTGATGGTGGTTGTTCCAATAAATACCAATGAAGACAAAGCTGAGAGTGTAGCTGGCGAATACTGGAATAAGCGGCTGTAGTGCGGAAAGGTCTGCTCCATCAGGCACCTTTAATTCCAAAACCATAATGGTGATAATGATGGCAAGCACGCCATCGCTAAATGCTTCCAAGCGTCCTTTGCTCATGGGGTTCTCCGTGGGAATTTAATTTTTTAAGACAGCCCTGTGGCTAGAGTCGGAATTTTAGATCTGGTCTATTTCACGAAATACAGGATAACGAGTTAGTATTGCTTCCAGCACGCCGCCGCCAATAGCCAGCGCCTTGTCAGAAACAAGGGTGTTAAGAACAGGGTCGTTACGCAAATCAACATCCCCGATCTTCATCTTATCAGTGATCTCAATATTGGGACGAATAAGTCCGCGCAGGATGCCTTTGAACGGGCTGATGATTTTCGATCTTCGGTTTTCAATTTTCGAATCGATCTCAGCGATGATCTGGCCTTCTTCAAGTAGATCGCCTATCTTAGCGTGAGCGATTAATTTGCCGTTATGAGGTGCGCGTAAAACACGGCGAATATCGCCCTCGGGCAGTCCGCTGTCAGCCTGGGCCGAGCCGCTCCAGTAGACTCTGCCGAGGGTGTGTCCGCGGCGGGTTTCTATCACAGCGTGGCAATTCTCACCTGCGCGAAAGCCAGGTCCAAGTCCGATGTGAAGCGCGACATCTACTGGTAGGGATTTGGGAGTCGTTTTAATCAGTCTTGCATCAATGATAAATGTGGATCGCGGACTTGTCAGGAATTGATTTCGCAGGATATTGGCGTTTGGATCCACGAGCACGGGAATTTCACCTGCATCGAGCGCATCTTGAAACTGGTCTGCTGAAACGAGTCGCGCTGTTACACCCTCGACGGTATGTGCCCCCTCGTATACTGCTTCACAAAACGACACAGTGCGGCGAACCGCCAGGGGCTTTTCCAATTCAAGAATGGCGACCTTGTAACCAGAACGATACAAACGCAATGCGACCCCGCTTGCGAGGTCGCCGCCGCCGCGGATGAGGATGAGAGGAATCATGGACTGTCCTTTTGGTGCCGTACAGGGATATTATTTTATTTTGTTTGTTGTGTAGATTCGACCGCTTCTGGTGTGTTTTGAGCTCGGACGGTTTGTTCCTGGAGCATATGACTGAATGAATACAATAATACAAACAGGAACAGAAAGAAGAACGTGTATAAGATGGTAAATGCAGCCAGGCGCATACTCGGGTCAATGACGAGACCGAGGATTTCAACGGCTGTTTCAGCGGGGTTTTGCAGAATATCCCACGAATTCAGGCGCACAAATCGGCCGATGTAGATACCAAAACTGCTTAAGCCGGAAATAATAAAAACGAAGACCCAGCCGATCGATCGTCCAAACGTGCGTGAGATAATATCCTGCATCAGATACAGCGATATAACACCAAGCAGGGTACCTGTCCAGGAACACCAGACTACAATGAGCACATCATACCAAAGCGGAGCACCTACTCCGCCCGCGCGCGCGAGGTCTTGCAGGTCGGTCAGCATATAAGGCGCGTTTGGGAAAAAAATGAGCCAGAGAAATGCAATGACTGGAATGGCAAGGTATAACCAGATGCGTTTCCATGAAACAGTGTGGGCAATGTAAGCCAGGATAAATGGTATCCACGCCAGGAATAGATTCCAGATTAAGCCTGTGTGCCGGCTCGAATCAGTGTACGCCACCCTGGCAGCGACAAGCAAGATACAGACCAGACAGGCAACATTTAGCAATATAAAAACAGCGATGCTGTGCCTGTTTCGGTAAATAAAGTCCTTTATTTTGTCAATCATTAGGTTTGCTCATTTAAAAACAACATCAGGTCGAGATCACCTGGAGAGTGACCCAATTCTGTAAGTATGGCCGCTGCTTCACTGCGATGCTGCGTGCCATGATTGACGACATGTATCATCGCCTGCCAGAGCACATTCTCCCTGATCTCTCCATTTTTGGTTTTGTATTGGAATGTGGCGTTTACTGATTCATCATTCAAGTTATTGATGAACGTATCCAGTTTTTTTTCTTCCTCTAGCCATCGCGTGCGGAGTGCGTCAAGGTTCGGGAAATCTTCCGGCTTGAAGCGGGCTGCTGGTGTTTCTCCCTGCCAGCGCGTGCGCCAGATCCATTCCGCTAAGAGCGCATGCGTCAAAGTACTTCGTAATTCTCTATGTGGGAATACTGCGCCTGCAAGAAATTGTTCGGTTGTTAATTTGGACGCGGCATTTAAAATTCGCATGTTTGCCCAGTGATTGAATTTGTATAGTGTTTGTATATCTTGTTTGTTCATTTTGATAAAAACTCCAATAGGATCGGGTTGACAACCTCAGGTTTTTCGTAATGTGGGATATGACCGCAGTTCTCAATAAAAAGGAATTCCGTGTGTGGTAATGCCTTCAGAATGATTTTGCTGTTCTCGAACGGTACCGTCCTGTCGTTCTTTCCCCAGATGAGCAGGCTGGTTTTTTTTAATTTCCCGACTTCAACATAAGTCTCCAGGAACGACTCTAACATATCACTTCTCATTGTGGATAAAATGGCGCGTTTGAAGCCTTTATACTGCATTTGGATCTTGTATTGCTCTTGAAAATGTTCCACCGATTTCGGATCGAATAGATCGCTGGCTATATTTTTGACCATGTTCGCGCTTCCAAACAACCCGAGCGCCAGCTCGCCAAGAATAGGCATTTTCACTACTTCAAGGAGGTGAGAAAGCGCGACCCGTTCTGCGCCGGCTGGGTCTATCAAAACATGTTTATCAACATAGCCAGGATGCCGGCTGATGAATGCTGCCGTGATCGGGCCGCCCATGGAAAGTCCAAGCAGATTTGTGGATTTGAGTCCAAGCGCGTCAAGCAGGTCTTTGAGCTGTTGGGTGAAGAGGTGAATGTTGTAATCGACATTCGGCCGGTCTGAGAATCCACGCCCGAGAAGATCGTACCGTAAAACACGAAATCCTGCTTTGACAAGAAATTCGAAGGTTGAGTCAAATATAAAATACGGGACGGAAAAGCCATGCACAAGCGTGACCGTTGAGCTGTTTTCAGGTCCCTGTAATTCGTAATGCGTCACGCCGCAAGGAAGCGTGATAAAGGATCCATTCGCTTCTTTGCGTGTGGTTTCGTTTAATTCTTTTGTTTCGCCTAAATAGGGGAAAGACATAAATTATGCAGCCCTGACAGGTCTCGTAGTGTCCTGTCAGGGCTTTCATAAAGTTTCTATATTTTTCCCAGAGCGCGCAAAACCCGCTCTGGGGTGAATGGGAATTCATTGAGCCATACACCGGTCGCATCGTGAATTGCGGCGGCGATAGCCGGCGCGACGGGCAGGAAGGGTAACTCTCCTAATCCGCGTGCACCCCACGGCCCGTTCGGATCGGGGATCTCCACGAGAACCGACTCCACTGATTCGGGTATATCTCGAATGGTTGGTATCAAATATGTGCTTAATTGATCGGTCAGTACGCGCCCGTCTTTCGTCTTGTAATCTTCAAGCACAGCATATCCGTGAGCTTGGACTACCGCGCCTTCGATTTGACCTACCACCAGGTCTGGATTGATGGCTTTGCCGATATCGTCTGCGGAAACAATGCGGATGACGCGCACGTGACCGGTTTCCGTATCCACTTCAACTTCGGCGGCCTGAGCCACATAAGCGTAGGCAAAGTTGGGAGTGGAGTAGCCCGTTTCATGATCAAATGGCGTGGTGCGCGGCGCGAGATATTTGAATTCCGCGATGGCGGGACGCTCTTCCGCTTTCCATTTTTCCAGAGCCGCTTCCGCCGCACCTTTGATGGCATTGCCTGCCATGAAGGTCATACGTGATGCGGAAACTGATCCTGAGTTATCTTGATGCGCGGAGTCCGATGTGCGTAATTCCACTTTGTTTACTGACACGCCAACTGCATGAGCCGCCATTTGGATCATCACTGTATGGGTGCCTTGGCCAACTTCCGCGCCGGCTTGATGGACAATGACGCGTTCGATATTTCCATTGCCATGTATTTCCACTTTAGCCCAGCAATTTTCCTGGTAACCAAAAGAGAATCCCACGTTTTTGAATCCAGCCGCGAAACCATGTCCACGCGCAAGGTGGGGTTTTGAATTCTTCTTTTTGGTTTTTTTCCAATTAAATTGATCGCGGGCAGCTTCAATGCATTGCACTATGCTGACCTGACTTGGCACAGGTGTGCCAAAACTCATCAGGTCGCCTTCGCGAAATGCGTTCTTTAAACGGAACTTAACCGGGTCCATGCCTAGTTTTTCCGCTATTTTGTTCATTTGTGATTCTGCCATAAACAAGGCTTGCGGCGCGCCAAATCCGCGGAATGCTGCCCCGGGGACATTGTTTGTGTATACCCCATACACATCCACTTTTGTGTTCGGGATGAAATATGGACCTGTTGATGTGATGGCTGCGTTGCCAAGCACCTTGTTGGAGGTGTACATGTAAGCGCCGCCGTCGCCGATCAATTCATTCTCCGCGGCGATCAGTTTCCCATCTTTTGTTGCGCCCCACTTTGCTTTGATGGAAACCGCGTGTCGTTTTCCGTGACCGATCATGGATTCGCGCCGTGACCAGATGATCTTGACTGGTTGGTTTAGCTTCCACGCCGCCAATGCCAGCACGATCTGCACAGACATATCTTCGCGTCCGCCAAATGCGCCCCCAATGGCTGGGTAGATGACGCGGATCCTTTCGTCGGGCAGACCGAGCGAGTGTGCTATCGTTTCACGATCTGCGTGAGTCCATTGTCCGCCAGCTTCAATTGTTATGCGGCCTTCATTGTCAATGTAGGCAAGGCCTGCTTCAGGTTGTAAATAGGCGTGTTCCTGCACTGGTGTGTGATATTCATCCTCAACGATCACATCTGCTTTCACAAAAGCATCTTCAACATCACCTTTGCGGATCTTGTAATGGACGCAAACGTTGGTATCGCCCCTGTCAGGATGCAGGATGGGCGCGTCGGCGCGCAATGCAATGGTCGGGTCGGAGAGAAGCGGCAGGTCTTCATATTCCACTTCGATCAATTTGACAGCCGCTTCCGCTTCTCCTTCGGTTTTGGCTACTACAACTGCGACCTGATCGCCCACAAAGCGGACGATGTCTGTATATGGCTTGCTTGAACCAGGTCCGCATAAAACGGGTTGATCTGGGATCTGTAATCCATATTCATTGACAGGGATGTCTTTCGCTGTATAGACTGCGACGACACCTGATGATTTCTCTGCGTTGGCAGTCTGAATGTTTAATACGCGTGCGTGCGGGCGCTCGGCGAAAAGGATCTTCATGAACAACATTCCGTCCATTTTTAAGTCGCCGGAATACAGTGTTTCGCCGATGACTTTGCCGCGAGCGTCAATGCGTGGATGTGATTTGCCGACAGATTGTTTTGACATAGGTTCCTATCGTGTATAGCGTTTTGTTTTAATTTTTGGCGGTGGTTCGTCGAGCGGACCATAGCGTGACGGTCCAACGGCGCGATAGATGAAAGCGTAAATCACTGAGATCACGCCGCCAATGAGTACGATGTATAGAAGGCTGACGATAACATACGCAAAAAGATTTGGGATTTGCGTGAGTGGGTAAAAAATAATTACCAAGCCGCTTGATTTATAAAAAAAATCAGGCAGGCGTAGACTGACCAGTAACTGGTACGGAATTGGCCAGTTGTGCGCCAATCCATAATTAATGGTCGTGATTCCCGCGGCAATCGAGATTGCGGGGACGATCAACATCATCAAACAGCCAATGCCGCGCCAGATAACGTGCGGACCGTCGGATTTTTGTGCCATTGGTTTTTGGAAGGAGCTTGAATACTTGCCCATGAGTTACCTCAATTGGATTTTTTTTGGCCCGCGTCTTCAACGGCTTTGACGATCTTGTAATAGCCTGTGCATCGGCAGAGATTTCCCGTTAGGGCTTGTTCGATCTCATTGTGCGTGGGATTGGATTTTTCTTCCAGTAATTTTGCGCCGGACATGATGAAGCCTGGCGTGCAGTACCCACATTGAACTGCGCCGTGTTCAATAAAGGCAGTTTGTACCGGATGGAGTTTACTGCCGTTTGACAACCCTTCCACTGTAGTGATCTCAGCGCCATGCGCGCGCGGCGCGGGGACGAGGCAGGCCATGACCGCCTTGCCATCCAGAAATATGGTGCAGGCGCCGCATTCACCTTCTGCGCAGCCTTCCTTGGTGCCGGTTAACATGCCTTCTTCGCGGAGCAGGCGCAGCAATGTTTTGTTATGCCCGCTGTTGAAGGAGTAACTCTTTCCGTTAATTGTGGTTTCAATGGCTTTCTCTGGGAATGTATCCGCCGCCATCTGGGTTGCGCTTTCAGATTTCCATTTTTTCCCTGCTAGGAGGATCGGTTTCTTTGGCATTCCTTCTTGTTCATTTCCGTCACGGATCGCTGTCAGCCCCCGCATGGTGATGATGCGTACCATTTCGCGACGATAGGCCGCGGAACCGCGCACATCGTCGATTGGACGCGCGGCTTGCATGGCGAGTTCAGCGGCATGAGCAATGTTTTTCTCGTTGAGTTTTTTCCTGAGGAGGAAATTTTCAGCTTCCACGGCGTGTGTGATGATCGGCGTCACTGCCCCAAGAGTAATGGATGCCGATCTGACGGTATTATCTTTCAGGTTAAGGATGATCGCCGCGTTGACCAGTGAAATGGCTTGTGCGCGCCGTAGCGCCAGCTTGATGAATGTTCCGCGTTGTGTATCCTTCAAAGCAGGAAAGGAAATATCCACCAGCATTTCATCCGCCTGCATCACAGATTTACGAACTCCTGTATAGAATTCACTTAAGGGAATAATTCGTTCGCCGCGTGTGGAAAGCAAGGTCACGCTTGCTCCAAGCGCCATCAGCGGTGTGATGGTGTCGTTTGCAGGGGATGCTGTGATGAGGTTGCCGGCTACAGTCCCGCGATTGCGGATCTGCGGCGCGCCTACTTCCCAAGCGGCGCGTGCCAAAGGATATGCGCGGGTACGGATCAATTTTGACCCGGCGCAATCGTTATGTGTTACCAATGCCCCCAGGTGGATGATGTCATCTTCATCCATGGTGATCTGGTCCAGTTTTGGGATGCGGGTGATATCAATCAGGGTGTCCAGCCCTTTGCGCACGCCGCGTTCAAGTTCAAGGATTAGGTCTGTGCCGCCCGCAACGACGCGGGCTCGCTCTTTTTTATCCCCTAAAATTTGTATGACTTGCTCGATGGATTTTGCGTTGGTGTATTCGTGCCACATAGGATTCAATGTTGTAGGGGCGGGACTGCGATGCGTCCCGCCCCTACAATGTAAATTTATTGTCCGTTTCCCGTAACAACCTCAGAGCGGCGCTCAAAGGTTTCCACGGCCAAACGGGCAAGGGATGTCAGGTTACGGATGGCTGCCGGCAGGGCGGTTTCATCACCCAGACTGGCTTCTACATTGTCGAGCGCGCCGCTGACTTGATCGCCGAGCGTGAAGAACGCGACGTCGAATTGATAGATCGCTTCGAGTTCCTTTTCGTTGATCTTGGTCGCATCGAATAATCCGGAGTATCCACGCGCCGCTTTGGATATTTTGTCGATGAATGTGCGCAGCGCCAGCGCAGCCTTTTCCATGTCATCGACATATTTGATCATGCCGTTGTTGACAAGTTCGACTTGCAGATTGGATGCGCGTCCCCAAAGTTCCTCGAAGCGGCGCGCTACTGTGTCACGCAGGATCTTATCTGCGTCGCGGCGGTTCTGTCTTTCAATGTATCCGCTGAAACCGGGAATGTACGATAACAGTTTCTTGAATGGATCGGCCTGTCCTTTTACTTTTTCAAAAAAATCACTCATGTGAGCCTCCTGCCGTAATATACGGGAATTGATGCTTTAAGTCTCACTCATTATAGCCTGAGTTTGTGGTTATAATCAAGAAAACATTCGAAACCAAGTAGTATAACTGGACAATGTTTTTAGGCTGCGGGATCTTGCGCCATATTCTTACCCAAAAGGAAGGTTAACATGATAGTCACAACAAAAAAACTCTTTGAAGCGGCGTATGGAAAATATGCCATCGGTGCTTATAACATCAACAACCTTGAGCAGGCCATGGGATTGTTTCGCGGTTGTATCGAAAGCAAGGCGCCGTTCATTATCCAGATCAGCAAGGGTGCGCGTTCCTACACCCACAAGAAAATGCTGGAGGGATTGATCACTTCAGCCAATGAAGTCTTTCCTGATGCGATTTTTGCCGTTCATCTCGATCATGGTGACGAAGAAACCTGCTACGACTGTATCAACAGCGGTTTTTACTCATCTGTGATGATTGACGCCAGCCACGAATCCTTTGATAAGAACGTGGAAATCACCAAGCGTGTTGTGGATGCTGCGCACGCGAAGGGATTGGTTGTGGAAGCGGAACTCGGTCAACTGGGCGGTGTGGAAGAACACGTCAGTGTGGATGAAGCTAATGCAAAATTGACAGACCCCGTGCAGGCAAAGGAATTTGTGCGCTTGACCGGTGTTGACTCGCTGGCTTGTGCCATCGGTACCAGCCATGGCGCGTTCAAGTTCAGCGGTTCACAAGGGCTTCACTTTGGCGTGTTGGAAGATATCCAGAAGAACCTGCCTGGTTTCCCACTGGTGATGCATGGTTCCAGTTCCGTGCCGCAGGAAGAAGTGGCTCGTATCAATGCGGCAGGCGGTGATTTGAAGGGCGCAAAAGGTGTTGATGCCACTCAGTTTAAGCGTGCCGCCGAATTGGGCGTGACCAAGATCAACATTGACACAGATGGCCGTCTGGTGTGGACTCGCGTTCATCGAGAGTTCTTCCGTGATAAGCCTTCTGAGTTTGACCTGCGCCCGGTTGGCAAGATCTTTATGAGTGAATATGCCAAATTCATTGCCGACAAGAACGAGAAGCTCGGCTCTGCCGGTCATCTCGATGAAGTGCGTCAGTTGGTAATTTAGTGGTGATTTATGGTTATTGGATTTGGTGATCTGCAATTTTATGCCAAAAACTGACCAGGGTGTAACAAAAGATAGATACATGCTCATCCCCCGCACGGCGATTTTTGTCCGCCGCGGGGATGAGTATTTGTTAATTAAAGGCGCACCGACCAAAAGGTTATGGGCTGGGAAATATAATGGAGTTGGCGGTCATGTGGAGCGCGGCGAGAATATCCATTTTTCGGCACAGCGTGAATTGCTTGAAGAGACTGGTTTGCTCGCGGACCTGTGGCTGTGCGGCACGGTTATTGTAGACGCTGGAGACGCCTCAGCGGGAATCTGTCTGTTTATGTTTTGCGGGGAGAATGTTCAGGGTGAGGTCAAAGCCGGCGCAGAAGGAGCAATTGAATGGGTGAAAAAGGATGCGATTCTTCATCTTCCTGTAGTCGAAGATCTGCCCGTTCTGCTTGACCGAATCCATCAAATGCAACGCGGCGATCCGCCCTTTTCAGCGCGCTCGTATTATGATGAAAACGATAAATTGATAGTTGTTTTTACTTCCACTTCAACAAGTTCATCCTAAACTTGCTTCCAATACCTGGCGTGCTTTCCGTATCCAGTGTCCCTTTATGTTGAAGGATCACCTGCCGCGCGATCGAAAGCCCGATACCGACACCGCTGTAAAGTTCGTCCCCATGTTTTTCGAGATGAAAGAAGCGGTCATAGATGCGTGGAAGGATTTCAGGGTCAATCCCAATACCGTGGTCCTGTACAGAAATACCGACTTGAGTTCCCGTCTCTGAATAGCTGATCTCAACCTCCCCGCCATTCCTGCTGAATTTTATTGCGTTATCTACGAGCGCTGTAATCGCACGCTCCAATGATTTAGCGTCGCCGCGGATGTTTGAAATATTATGATTGACGGTGTGGGTCAATCTGATCTGACGGGCGCCAGCCTTATCCTTATATTTGTTCAGGACGCAATTTACAACTTCAACGATGTTCACAGATTGAAATTCGGGCAGGACCAGATCCATTTCCTGCAGGAAGAGGATGTCGTTCGTAAGGGTCACGATCTGATCTACATTGCGCGTGATCGTTTCCATGGAAGTGGCAAGCTGTTCTTTTGTAGGCACACCTTTATTAAGTATGTGTAAATATCCGCTGGCGATCATCAATGGAGTTCTTAATTCATGTGCGATGTTCGACAGGAACTCACGCCGCGCCAGTTCCTGCTCGGCAAGCTTTTCATACGCGTCTGCCAGTTCGGATGCCCGCATGCGCAGATCCTCGATCGCCATTTCATCGTTTTGACGAAGACGGTTGCTGATCTCACCGACCATCGCCATGGCAACACTGGAACTGTGTTTTAAGACCCGATTAAATCCCTCATCATCCAATTCCAGCAGGATCGCGTCAGATACAGATGTAACCGTTGCGGCGCGCGGCGCGCTATGGATCAACGCCATCTCCCCAAAAAAATCCCCGGCCCCGAGTGTTTTCAAATATCGTTTATTTGAGTTGTTGATCGTTTTTGTAACTTCAAAATTTCCGTCAAGGATCATGTAAAATGTATGCTCGATCGCATCTTCTTTACATATCACTGATTTTGGTGGATATGTTTTTATACGGCTGTTTGCAATGATCTCCTCCACCTCGTCAGGCTTAATGCCCGGGAAAGCGTGCGGGATGATCTTTGCTGGGGTTCGTATTGTAGTTGTGGTCATAAAATAATTCTTCCTGAATTTATTTATCAAAAAATGGAATCCGTTCCTGTTATTTTACAAATTGAATTGTAGCAATAACATTGTGGTTTTGATATTGCGGTTTCAAAACATTTATCCTTGACATATGATGAATATTAAATATATGTTGGTTTGGTTGGCGGTCTGCGCCTCTTTGCTTGCCTCAGCTTGCCAGCCCGCTTTGACCGCGCCGGCGCCTGCTCAGTCTCTCCCTACGCTCCCGCCCCTGCCCGTTTTGACCAAAACACCCGAGCCAACGCCGACGATACAACCAACATCCACACCTCGGTCGCTCGTCCCAAATTTCTCTCATATCGTGGTCATCATTTTCGAAAACAAGGAATTTGGCAGCGTGGTCGGAAATAGCGATATGGCATATTTTAATTTGCTGGCAGGTTCGCATACTTTATTGACTCAACATTACGCAGTCACGCACCCCAGTCTTCCCAATTACCTCTCGCTCATCGGCGGGGATACATTTGGGATCGCAGATAATTGCATCAGATTTGAAGAGTGCTACATCAACTCGCCAAGCCTGCCTGACCTCATTGAAGCCAGCGGACGCACCTGGAGAACGTACCAGGATGACATGCCGGAGCCTTGTTTCCAAGGCGAAACCTTGCGCTATGTCAGAAAACATAATCCATTCATTTTCTTTGACCCGATCCGTTTGAACATTGAACGGTGTCAACAGGGAATTGTTCCCCTCACGCAGATGGATGTTGATCTAGCCGCGAACAACCTCGCAAATTTTATTTTCATTACGCCTGATATCTGTTACTCAGCTCATGACTGTCCCCTTGACCTAGCCGATGGATTTTTGAAGGAGCAAATGGATAAAATTTACCCTGCCTTGGAATCCACACATGAACCATATCTCATTATCCTTACCTGGGACGAAGGTCAGGGCGAACATTCATGCTGCGGGCTGCCGCAACTGGCAGGTGGGCGGGTGGCTACTGTTTTCATCTCCCCGCAAGCGAAAGAAAATTTTCAGGATGCCACGCCATATTCACATTACTCGATCTTGAAAACGATCTCTGAAGCATGGGATTTGCCCTTCCTTGGTCATGCGGCGGATATTGAAACCCCTTTGATTACCGCGCCCTGGAAGTGAAACTGAATCTAATTATTCAGCTGGTTTGTGAGAATTGGATTAGAAAGCTGGGGTGAAAAGTAACCTTTTATCGACATCTATGACTAATAAATAAAGGAGATAAAAAATGTCCAAAAAATTTTTCCACTTTATTACTGTTATGTTCATTGCATTCGTATTATTCTTCACAACAACATCTCATGCTTTTGCCTCAGGCAATTCCAAGTCAGAAGGTGAAGTTGAAGGCAGTATTTCTGCTGTAGGCAGCGCTTCACTTACTATTACTCCCAAGAAGGGCGGTGCGAACCTGACTGTTACAGTTGACACGGCGACACGCATCAAGCGAAATGGCAAAACCGTTCTTTTAGCCGATTTGCAAACGGGTGACAAAGTTAACGTGAAATATGACAAAATAAGTTTTCTGGCTATAAAGGTTGATGCCAAAGCGAAAACAACATCAGGTAATTCCAATTCTTCATCGAAGGGTGAGGTGAAAGGTGTGATCGCATCGGTAGGATCAGGCAGCCTGACCATTACCCCAAAAAATGGCGGCGCGCCAATTACGGTCACTATGGATGGGACTACCCGCGTCAAACGAAATGGTAAGACTGTGAGCGCAGCCGATCTGCAGGCAGGCGATAAAGTTGAAGTGAAATACAATAAAATGACCATGTTGGCTTCAAAAATCGAGGCCAAGGGTGTCAAGACTGCGGGTAATTCCAATACCAATTCAAACAATAATTCCTCAGACGATAATTCGAATTCCAACTCTTCGAACGGTAACACAAACGCTAATTCAAATTCCGTTCCATAAATTTACATCTGAATCAAAAAGAGCATTCGCGAGAGAATGCTCTTTTTGATTCAGTGTTTATGGTCGTAAAAAATGATTAGAGTACTTCCGTATTTTCTTTGTTCAGATTCTTCAAGATTTTTTAATCCGATCTCTTCATATTCGGTCGGGTCAATTTGTACGATCACGGTCCCGTCGTCTGTCAGCCAGCCTATGTTTTCATCAGCTAACTTCAAGGCTTTAGACCACATTTCCTGATATTGCGGCGGCGCGATGTAAATATATTCAAACTTTCTATCGGTTTGTGCTGTTAACATGCCAAAGGCATCGCCCTTGCGGATTTCAGATTGTTTGCTGAATCCACAGTTTTCCACATTTTCCTTGATCGTTTCGATCGGCGCGCGGTTAAGGTCGGAAAATCGTACGAACATTGCGCCGCGGCTTAACGCTTCAATTCCGATCGCGCCAGTGCCCGCAAATAGGTCCCACCAATTTGAATCAAGCACATCGCCAGCCAGGATATTGAATAAGGCTTCCTTTACACGATCCATGACCGGGCGCGTGGTATCGCCGGGTACAGATTTTAATTTTCGCCCTTTGGCGCTTCCCGAGATCACGCGCAAGGTCATTCGACACTCCTTCGCGCCGCCAGTAAATTTCCGTGCGATGCGATCACCGGTACAACGCACCCTGTTCCCAGGATAAAATGCTGGCCTTTTGTTTGGAGAATGGCGTCTCGCGCTTCATCCTCAACCCTGATCTGGTCTTCGAAAACGAGTGTATCTTGTCTCAATCCTCCGCACAGCGTGCCTTTGAAAAGCCCCATTCCCTCAGTTAGTGACGGATACGTTTCGCGGTCATGCCAGTTGACGATCTGAAAATTGTACATGTCCAGCAGGGAAAAATGAATGTTTTTACCATGTAAATGGATCATGTTGCACCATAGGTCCTCTGACCGTTCAAGAACCATGTGATCGAACGGGACGCCGAAGGTTTTATACTCTTCCAGGGAGAGCAATTCCGCCTGTGCGTGTTGAACCGCATAAAAAATTCCATCCGCGCCAGTTCCGCAGACGGTTTCTACAAATCTTGCAGTTGTTTTTGCGATCGTATCCAGACCCTTAAGTACGGCTTCCGGATATTTTCGGATATGTGTGATCAAAGTCTCGTTGCCGGCTAAATTTTTTGCCTGTGAAAGCGGACTGAAAATGGATTGGATCATGGGAGTCTCCGGGCTGAGACTCTGCCGAATTAAACGGAGACAAGCCAGTTGTCCAGCCAGATGCGGAGATGTTGGCTCCAGCTCAGGAAGCTTTTCCCAGTCACCGGGTTCCTGAATGATTCGTTTTGTATATCGCCGTGAACCCTCTGTGTCGCCTGTCCACTGATCTTCCACGCCCCAATCCTTTACTTCGAAAGAGGAAGCGGGTGTGACTTTGACGATATCGAAATCGTAAGTGTTTTGAAAGTGCAAAGTGGACGCGGCTAGGGTCTCAGGATTCTGGTCGTCAACTGGAAAATGCCGCCAAAGCGCAATGGGTGTGCGGTCTGATGTTTCGCCGCGCAGGCAGGTTTGAATTCGTTCTCGATGTGTGGTCATGGTTTAAAGTTTGCTTTCCATCCGGTGTCTGTGATATTGTCCTTCGCGGAATGTTTTGGCTATTGTAAAGCCATTTGATAATGTTGCCGAAAGACTGGCTTTGTTCCAGGTTTCTATGCTGGCGAACATCCTTTTGTACCCCGCTTTTCGCGCCCCGTCCATGAGTGCTTTTTGGATTGTCCGCCCGATTTTCTGACCACGAAAATTTGGGTCAACTGAAAAATAAACACATTCGATCGAGTCGGTTTGGTTCATTTGCCCCTTGATGGTGATGCTTGAAATGGTCAATTGAACAAACACAAGCGGACGGGTAAATAATAATTTTACGATTTGTTTGATGAACCAGCCTTTATCTGTTGTGAGTTGGGATGTCAATGATTCTGGCTCGGGAGAAGCGATGCCATAACCGATCACGTCCGAGGAATCATTATCCTGGACGTAGACTCCGATCACGCGCGGATCTTTGTGCGCGGCTTCAAAATAGCGCAGCACAAAGGGATAGCCCAATTTGGAAAGCAATCCGCGATCTCCCATGTGGATCTCGGCTAGCCTTGGCAGGAGTGCGTCAGGAAGTTCTGTCAGATTGTGAATTGTGTAATTCATGAACGCTTCTTATGCCAGTCCCCGCACAAGATATGTGCCCAGCGGGCGGACAATAAATGACGGTAGTCGTTTCCAAATTGCGATCGCCAATTGAAATTTTGGGTTTTTTTGATTCAAAGCCGGCAGGGTTTGGCCTGGTGCAAGCAAGTACCAGTAAGCCAAAAGTTTTTTGCGGGGATTCCACTTCATTTTGAATGTCTCATTGCCCGACCCGATCAAGCTACGCCCCAGGTCAAAAGTTTTCAACCCTTTTTGGATGGCGCGTTCGATCATGGTCCAGTAAAGGAATTCTCCGGCATAGGCGGAACGTACACGTCTTAGAATATTGGCGTGTAAATTGAAGATCGTATCACCTTGATAAATAAAAACACCTCCGCCGGCGATGCTTCCCTGTGGGTCATAAAGTACGGCAAACTCAAGCGTGGTTCCAAGCGATTCCGCCATTTTTTGCAGGTACTTTTTTGTATGATACGGCGAGCCGAGTTCGTGCATGCTTTGGGCTAATGCTTCATAAATATCGTCCAGCAGGTCGATATGCCCGAAGCGGATCTTGAATCCCTTTTTGATTGATTTCCGCACATGATTACGATGATCTGCTCCAAAAGTCTTGAGGAGTTCTTCCGGGGTGGATGGAAGGTCTATCAGGTACGTGCAATATGTGGGATGTTGAATCCAGTTATCGGGTGGAATTGACTCGCCGCCTCCGTGGTGGATCGAGATGTATTCGATTTTTGTTTGTTTTGCCAAGCTCCGCATTTCATCAAGCAACAGATCGCGCGCAGTGTCGTTTTCAAAGGCAAATCCACCATAACTTCCGAATGGATCTGTGGTCAAATAATGCCCAAAAATTGGGTGTTTTACCTCGGTAAGAGACAACGCCGCCAAAGGAATTGAGTTTTCCAACACGACATAGCGATGAACCTTGAAATCATAAACAGATCGAACAAAGTTCGTCCAGGTATCCAGACCTGAAAAACTTAATTGCTTTTCAATTCCAGAAAAATCCAGCGAGTCAACCTTTTGAACTTTCATTGCGAGCTCTCTTTGACAAAGTCTGCTAGGGTGGACATTGGAAATGACCGCAGCAGGTCGTTCAGGAAATTCGATTTGCTAAATGTAAAAGGGTAGAGCAGTGGGTTGGACAGCAGATCGCGCGTGAAACGTGCGGGCCATCTTTCGGGTGGAATGATCTCATATGGATGCAGAAAGATCACAGGGCTTGCCCCCGCCTTCAATTCTCTTTCAATAATATTAAAAACCAGTTTCGTAAAAAGTCCGCTCATCATGCTTGAGCCGTAAGGAAACTCACCGCCAAGCACAAGCGGCAGGTTCATTCTGCGTGGCGCCTGGATTTTGGCTGGTCGCCCTAGCAACGGAAAAGTGCTGACAGGTACTTCCCAAATCGCTCCTTTGCGTAAAATCGTCCCGGTCGGCGCGTAGAGCGAGGAACTGTATATAAAATCGTTTCGCTCCAGGATCGGGTAAACTTCCTCGATGGTGTTGATCATCGGGGCGCGAAATCCGCGTACATGGTATTGGCGCCGCCATTCAGCTGATCTTTGCAAATCGAGCTCTATATCTTTAACGGTGGTAAGCGGACGATGTACCTGACAATGAAAACCGACTTCATGCCCCGCGTCAATTATTTTTTGCGGCAATTCTGGATACCACTCCACCAGTTCGCCGACCAAATATACGCTTGTCTTTACATTTTTGAGTCGCTCAAGCAGTGGGTCAATGGCATTGTGCGCGAAGCCGTCGTCCAAGCCCCGTCGCTCCTCTGCAGAGAGAAAATCATACCTTCGCGAAGGCGCATACCAGGATTCGTAATCAATTGTTAATAACAAGCGTGGTGAAGGAATCATAGAGAGCAAATTATAGCAGACGAAGAGGGACGGCCTTACTGGTTGCAGCCCATAGTTGATCGTATCGTGGCGATCATTGACGCATCCTTTTGCATGCGGGTTTGGATCTGTTTCCACGTTGCGCATACCCCTCGCCGCATTTTTACATCCCCATCTAATATTTTTTTAGACAATTTCTGGGCAGTATCCATTTCACCGGTCAATGCTTGTGCCTCAATGAATATCAGCCATTCGTTCAAATCTTCCGGAGCGTATCCGCTTGATGTTGCTTGTTTTTCAAGAGCGATTACTTTTTCGAGATCGCCCACTTGAAATGCAAGTTCTGCTTTGGTGAAATAATAACACCAGGTATGTTTGGGCTCGTCAAGTAGAAATCTCGGAGATGCGCTTTTCGTAGAGTCGGTGATGATCAGCGACGGGTCGGAGAGGGGAATCGCGTTCGTTAGCGAATCAGGCAGGTTTGCGTAGATCTCTGCGTCACCGCGTGAAGGGTCAAGGACGCGCAGGCATCCATTTGCCGGCATGTAGATCACGACAGCCTGTGATGTCGAACCGTTGAAATTCAAAGTGCGATAGGCAAATGAAATACCGGTATCCAGATCAAGCGATGGCAGCGTTGGACCACCAAGTCTCTTTTCTGTGTACAACAATGCGTATGGCAGGCTGGGAGGTGTGATTTTGCTTGCGTAAAGCCAGTTGACGGGGGCTGTAAAAGAAAGATCGGTTTCATAGTCGATCGGCATTTGGTTCGTGAGCAGCACTGTATTGGGTTTGAGTGCTGGAATTCGCCATGATAATTCCCAATAGATCTTGCGCTGCTGTTCCCAGTCACGGCGAAAAATATTCGCATTGAAGAATTGCTGTCCCACGCCTAATGCGACGAGCGCCATGAGGGAAAAAGTTCGTATTTTTGAATTCTGAAACAGTAATTCGATCAGGCCGACGGTGAAAAAACTTCCTCCGATCATCATCGAGATGGAAAATCTGTCATAGCTGCTTTGAAGTCTGAAGGGTAGTTCTGCGGCCAGGGATGGTAATCGTCCGAGCAGGATGCCGATCAAACCGACGAAGATTAGGGATATAGCAAAATTGCGATGTGAAGTTTCTCCATCGAATAAGTGCATGAAAAAAAAGAGAGATATAAAGGTGAGGAAGATCAATACCAGGGTGAGCAAGGATGTTGGCGAAAAAATATTGGAAGAGATCAACACCAGCACCTGCCCCCATATATAGAAGCACACTTTCCATAGCGTATCTGCAATTTCAAGAAGTAAATTGGCATTGGTCACATCTTTTGCCGCTGAAACTTCATACGAGTTGTACGGCCCAAATTTGTAATAATAGATTAACCACAATGCGTTGAGGATCCAAATTAATAAATAGGGCAGCCAGATTTTGAGCGTCGAGCGAACTCGGAGAATGAAATTTCCATCCAACTTGTGGAAGAACAGAATTAAGAGCACGCGCATGCCTTCCAGACCAAAAAAATATTCGGTTGGAAAAATTCCACATATTTGCAAAAGGATGGCCAGGATGAAATACGGAAGTGGGCGGGCGGCCCTCAAGGCTTTGAAAGTAAATCCGAAGGAAAGTGTGTAAAAAAGAAAAGGAATTAATTCCTGATTGATGTGCGTGTATGCCACCCAGTGCTGGCTGTATCCAGGAAATACTGTGATGAGCAGGGCGATGGTTAGCGCGATGCGTGGCCGGGTTGGGAATATCTGGCTGAAAGTCCACCATGCCGAAAATCCGATAAGGAATCGGATGATCAGTGCAAAGGTTTGCCAGTAAAGCGGGATGGGCGGGATAAGGCTGGTGGTCGCGTAGAAGATTGGTCCTAAAAATGGGCGAAACGGCATAAAAGCTTGAATAAATTCAGAAGGGCCGAGAAATTTTGTGATCCATGCGAAAGGCCAATCATCCCAATAAAAACCTGTGAATGGAAGGAGCAATCCATAACCAAGTAGCGTTATGAATGAAAATAGAACAATGGGACGGGAAAGTTTTGCGCGAAGAATTTGCATTGTTTATATTTTGTAGTTAGGGAATTTTCTTGATCGCGCAAAACACAGCATCTCCACGTTGAATGGAAAGGACAATGGGAGCGTCCTTGAATGTTTTGAGATCTTCGTTTGTACGTGAGTTTACAAGTACGAAATCGCCGGGCTGGATCTTGTTGAATTCGACACGATAATCGCGGATGGTGATATTTTTATTTGCGTAATATTCTGCGATGTAAGGTTCGCGTTTGATGAAAAGCTGTGCGTCCTGTTCTTGGAATCCCTGCACAGCTTCTTTATAGCATGTAAGCCAGTATTCTGTTTCATAAACTCGGAAAGCACCGCTGGTTCCGCCTGTGAATAAGTTGTAGTATGTGTATTCGTAGGGATGAAGTTTGATGGATCCCAAAATAGCGGGGGCAAATAGGATGATGGCGATGACGCCCCATTGTTTTTTTGTAGCCAGGAATAATTTTTCGAACGCGAAGCCTGTAAAGATAAAAACTGGCGGCAGGATAAATAGAAAATGGCGAAAACCATCATACATCGGTGGTTTTCGTAATATAACATATGCGCCGGGAATGATGAACCAAAGCAAAGTGAGGGCGAGTAATAATCGCTTTTGATTGTTCGATTTCCAAAATCCGATTATCAATCCAAGGATAAATAAGAGCCAGACGGGTTCAGTCAATGTTAAGCCGAGCAGTGAGGGTAGGTATCTTCTGGGCAGTTTATCCGCTTGATATATTTGCCCGTTGAAAAGTACAGGCAGCTGTGTGGGGTTATCGGACATGAATCCAAAGACTTCAATGAATTTTTGAAGCGGATTTGTCCATAAATACGGCCAGGTTATAAATACGATCAGTGTAGTTGCAACGAGGTAGCCTGATAAATATTTTGCCAGGGTAGTTGCCGTGGACCTGTTGAGTTTGCCAAGCGCGTACATACCCACCAATATCCCTGCCAGCGGTCCCAGAATACGAATCGAGGTGGCAACACCGAGAAAAAACGCCGCGAGCAGCAGGGCTGCCATATTTTTTTTGCCTGACTCATAAAAGTTGCTGGGATGTGCGCTGCTTGGGGCGGTTTGTATGATTTTATCGATCATCTCAAATCCAAAACAAACTGCTCCGAGGAAGAAAACCAGGAATGGCGGGTCTTTCGGGTTGATAAAAGCATGCCCCCATAGGAGTGGCTGCCACGCGAATAATGCGGTTGCTGCCAGCGCCGCGGATGGATTTACCCACCTTCTGACGAGTCGATATAGGATATACACTCCGAGCTGGAAGGTAAGGAAATTCACCAAATGCCATGCGGAGGCATGATCTACGTCAAACGATGTAATAATTGATACGATAGGATGTGCAAGAAGAATATAGGCTGGGCCGCGATTGGCATGGTCTGTTGCGCTGGATCCGAACGCATTCTCTAAATTGAAATTTCCGCTAAACCATTCGCGCGGCGTGTAGGCATATCCGAGCGCGTTGGCGTAATCGTAAAAAAGTGGCTCGTCCCATGACAGACCGTAATCGCGGAAGGTGAATAACCCCACTGCGATGTTGATTATCAATAGAATATAGATCGGGTGTTTGCGGATTTTTTGCAAGATGAAAAGTTATTTTTTTGCGATACGGTAGGCTTGTCTTTCTTTGGCTTGTGCCATACGCAGTTTTTGTATTTCCGTTTCTGCGAGCAGATGTGGGACTGGCTGGGGTTTATTATCATCGCCAAGGGCGACGTATACCAGATAGGCTTTATTCGTTGTAGTGCGTTCGCCGGTGATCGGGTTTTCGGCGATAACCTCTACTTCTGTTTCCATTGAAGTATGGCCTGCAAATGAAACTTCTGCATTGAGGATCACAAGGTCGCCAATGCGGATGGGATTGCGGAAGGTCATGGAGTCAATGGCGACGGTAACGACTTTGCTTTGAGAGTGGCGCATGCATGCCAGCGCTCCGGCCTCGTCTACAAGTTTCATGATCCATCCGCCGTGGACGTTGCCGTGATTATTGGCATGTTCCGGCTGCATCAATTGGGCAAGCTGAATGCGGGATGCGCTGATGGTTTTTGGTGAAAAATTTTTTGTCATCTTATGTACCTAAAAAATTCATATCTTGTCAATTAATCCATATCTTGTCTTTGATCTCCGCTGTCTGTTGTGTGCAGCAATTCGGGAGCATCCAGTAATACGTCAATGACCGAGTGACTTAATTCGGGCATCATGGGTGGAAGTGGGATTGTAGCGGGTGGTTGAATTCTCTGGGGTTTGGGAAGCGGTTTCAGGCGGGGTTTGATCGTGGAGGTCGCTTTCTTACGGATAATGCGCGGATCATTGGTCAATGTGCCTACGAAAAATCCGATCACTGAGTAGACCTCGCGATTTGCAGTTACGAATCCGATCCAGTCACCGTTCCTGTTGAACAAATATGGATATGCTAAAAATGCTTCCGGGTCGCCATTTGTTGTGTAAATGGGAATGGCTGCGCGTTGTGGATTGCTCATTGACTACCTCATGATGTAATGTCAATGTCATTATACGTCCAATATCTGTTGACGAAAAAATTCCAGATCATCACGACTCCCACCGCGGCTGCAAGGGTCACGTTATTGGCATAAAACTCCGCTGTTTTATGGGATGCGTGGAATACGCTTTCAAAAAATCGGAGCATGGGCGGCTCAAGATAATGCAAAGTGGGAATGCGGATCGCCACACCGGCTGTGTTGACGAGAAAGAACATCCCAAGTTGATGCAGTAACGTGCGCGAACGCGATTCTGGGTATGTCCAAAAACGGTTCCAGATGAAGTTGCTAAAGACAGCGCAGGTAAACGAAATTGTGCCTGCGTAAACCAGGGAGAGGCTTGTGAAATGTGACAACAGGTTCATGACCCCGAAATCAATTGCCGCGCCGAGTGCGCCCACCAGTGCAAATTTATAAAATCTTGTACGTTCTTTTGTGTCAGTCAGGATCATTCAATTCCCAATCTTTGTTTGAAGAATGGGATCGTGCGGCGAACGCCTTCTTCAAGATTCACCTTTGGCTCCCAATTTAATAAATCATGAGCGCGGGTGATATCTGGCCTCCGTCGTTGCGGATCGCGCGCGCTGCGGGCATCGTCTATATAGGTGATCCCCGCGGTATTACCTGTGACTTTATTGATGGTTTCTGCAAATTGCAGGATGGTCATTTCGACTGGATTGCCGATATTGACTGGATAATGCTCGTCTGAATAAAGAAGTTTTACGATCCCGTCAACCAGATCATCGACAAAACAAAATGAACGGGTCTGGCTTCCATCTCCATAAACTGTGAGCGACTGTCCGAGCAGGGCTTGCTTTAGTAAATTTGGAAGGGCACGACCATCCTCCAGATCCATGCGTGGGCCGTAGGTGTTAAAGATACGGACAATGCTTGTGTTCACGTTATGGAAACGGTGGTAAGCCATGGTTAATGATTCAGCAAACCGTTTGGCTTCATCGTACACAGCGCGTGTGCCGACCGGATCTACATTCCCCGCGTAGGTTTCAACCTGCGGATGCACTTCCGGGTCGCCATAGATCTCGCTGGTCGAAGCAAGCAGGAATCTTGCATTTTGAATGCGCGCGATTCCAAGGCAGTTATGCGTTCCCAGCGCGCCCGCTTTCATGGTTTGAATGGGCAGGTTGAAGTATCCTGATTTTGAAAGTGGGTTTGGGCTGGCGGGTGAAGCGAAATGCAGGATCGCATCCACTTTGCCGGGCACAAAAATATAATTAGAAACATCGCGTTTGTAGAACGAAAACCTTTCGTTGTTTGCCAGATGGGCAATGTTATCCGGGCTGCCCGTGACAAAATTATCCATGCCGATGACTTCGTGGCCGTCTCCCAGCAGACGGTCGCTTAGATGTGAGCCGAGGAATCCGGCTGCGCCTGTGATCAATATTCTCATTTATTTACCATCCTCCAAAAATTATTTCCAATCAATTCCACTGATCAAACCATCTCCAGTGACTTGATACGCATCACCATTTCCACTATCCACGAGCCAAAGGTTTCCCTGATACCTCACTGCAATAAAATCGCCTGTTTGTCCCTCGATCAAGCCTGGCGACCATACGACATTTTGTGGCTCAAGCCCGCTTAAATCTGCAGGTGGGAAAAGCGCTTTTCTGTTCGAACCGTCACGATCCATGATAAATAATCGGTAACGGCTGGTTTCACTTTGCTCAACAAAGATCGATTGCAGGTATGCTACTTGATAGGATTTTTCCCGTCCTTCAAGCTTTACTTCTGAAACCGCTGGATAAGCGAACATGCCGGTTGCATCAATAATGGAGACGGTCGCTTCGCTGCTGAACGAGGTGGCTGATAGGTTAAAAAAAGGCGATTCTTCCGCTGTGACCGGTGCCGGTGCCGGCGCGTGAGCTACGAAATATAAACTCTCTCCATCGGCTCCCCAGGTGATGGGTGGTATCCACGCCCAATCGCTGTGCGTGTTGAGCGGCGTGATCTCCAGCAATGGTTTTAGGTAACCGCCGTCCTGATCGACCAGCCCGATCTCATCTGGACGGGAATATGCCAGCCTGCCATCTGCAGAGAACGCGAATGACATCCCCCACCAGCCATAGACACCGCCGCTGTTCGCGTCCAACAATTTACGCGGACCGCCGCCCGTAATGCTTACGCGGTACAGGTCGTTATTTGCCTGCCAGCCGGGAATGGCGCTGCGCGGCTCGACTGTGGAATAAGCGACGGAGTTTGTACCAGGTATCCAGGCCGCAAAGTGCACAACATTTTTAGCCTGTAAATAAACAGGCTTGGGTTCGAGATTTTTTGTCCGCACCGCCCATAGCGTATTGATCTCTTCATCAGCGGGTTTGTTGGATTTCCTGGTAAAGATCAAATATTCGCCATTTGGGGACAGCGAGAAAATTCGTCCATCCAAATCGCCGCTGCTGACAATAATACGGCGATTGGCTGTTGAATCTTCCATGATCCAGGCATTGCCGCCGGCCAGGTAGGCTATGGTGCCGGGTATATTTAACGGCGTGAAAGATGATTGCGCCCCGACCATGACGATCTCTGGAAGCGCGTCGTTTAGTGTGACGGTCTTGACTGCCGATTTGCTGACCTCAACTTTGTCTTCAAGAATTGTTCTATAAGTTATTTCTTCCAATCCATTGACGCCGGCTTGGACAATTCTTGTTTCACCTTCGGGAAGTGTCTCGTTGCGCGCGATCTGACGCTCAAAGGCAATGATTCTTTGTTCTGTCTCAAATATTTCTTCCACGCGCGTGATGGTGATTTTGTCCCCGTCGCTTAGGGTCGTGTATAACGGTGGTTCGATACGATCTAGTTTCCCTGTGATGATGCCGGCAGATTGCATGGCTTGTGAAACCGTGCTTCCTGCTGCCACATTAACTTCGCTTGTGTTTCCATCTGCGTTAATGCTGATCTTGATTTCGCTGCCAATTTGCGGGGAGCGGCATGAAGTTGTCAGCCATGCGAATGCAAATAGAAACAAAACCAGTTTCGAGTGAATGCGAAGCGGAGCGTAGTGCATGTCGGGTATAATCCAGCCGCTATTTGATCCGACCCGTGAGCGTCATGATGCCGTCTGCGATCGTGATCGTTTCCAAACGGAAGCCGGTCGCGACTGGTCCGAGTGAACCGGTGAAGGCCTCGTCGATGATGGCGCTGATGGCTGTGTTTAATCCTTCTGGCGCCGGGATGGGCCCAAAGTCTGCGGATGTAATTTCTATTTTTGGCAGGCCGGTGATTTCGTCAATGCCAACATTCATTGTGATTAAGATGTTCGCATTGAACATGCCGCTTGCAACTTTGCCGTACAATTGCATTTGACCGTCACGAAGAAGGATTTGCGGATCAGTGAATGGCGGGTTGGATTGTTCCAGCATCTTTTGCGAAATGTAGGATGTGAGTTGGCTTTCAGTGATCTGTAAGGTGATAAGGCCGGTTTCTGCGCCGTCAATAAAGGCCTGCTCGATCTGCGTGCGCATGGTTTGTACTTCATCCGCAGAAACTGGGATGCCCTCAGCCGGGTAGTCTGGCCCACCGGCCGAGATGGAACAGGCGAGGGAAGCAAGCAAAAGTGTTAAGAAGAAAGTAAGATAGGAATTTTTAGTTTTCATGATTTTTCTTTTGAAAGTAATTTTTTAAGCGGAGTAATTATAGCATGAGCGACTCTCAATCCACTTTAAACGTCGATGTGACCCTTTCGGCGAAAATAGAGGCAATGTTGTTTGTTTCTGCCGAGCCCGTTCCCGTTGGGCAGCTGGCTGCGGCGTTGGATGTCACTGCTTCAGTGGTCGAGCGCGGGTTGAAAGAATTGGATGAATCCCTTGTAACGCGCGGATTACGTTTGCAGCGAAATGCCGGGCGTGTGCAATTGACAACCGCGCCTGAATTGGCTGAACTGGTTGAGCTTTTCCTTGGGCTCGAGGCGATCACGCACCTAAGCCGTGCCGCGCTCGAGACCTTGGCGATCATCGCTTACCAGCAGCCCGTTACCCGTCCGCAAGTGGATTCGATCCGCGGCGTTAACAGTGATGGAATGATGAAGAGCCTGTTAAGTAAGGGGCTTGTCCAGGAATCAGGCCGCACAGAAGGCCCTGGCCGTCCGATCTTATATTCCACGACACCAGAATTCTTACAGCATTTTGGCCTGAGCTCGATCGCTGAATTGCCTCCGCTAGCCGTACCTGTCGAAGAAAATGGCGAACATAACGTGTTATTAAAAGGATAGTTGTAAATATGCAGGAACGCTTACAAAAACTACTTGCTCAGGCTGGTCATGGGTCACGCCGTGCCTGTGAGGAATTTATTATAGCAGGCCGCGTACGTGTGAATGGCGAGGTGGCATTGCTTGGTCAGAAGGCTGACCTCACCGTCGACAAGGTTACGCTGGACGGCAGGGCTTTGCCGAAAGCAGAGGCTTTGAATTATGTTTATATCGCGCTCTATAAGCCTCGGAACGTGTTGTCAGCAGCGGAAGGTCAGGATGACCGCCAAACGGTGCGCGATCTGATTCCGCTGGAAGGACATTTATATCCTGTTGGCCGCCTTGATTTTGATTCCGAAGGCTTGATCCTGATGACCAATGACGGTGAGTTGACGAATAAATTAACTCATCCGCGTTATGGTCACCAGAAGGAATACCGGGTTTTGTTGGCCCGTCGCCCCGATGAGAAACAATTGGAGGCTTGGCGGCGCGGCGTTGTGCTCGAAGACGGTGATAAAACCGCACCTGCTGATGTTATTACTCTTTCGATGGCAGGAAAAGGTGCTTGGATCCGTGTAATCATGGGTGAGGGCAAGAAACGTCAGATTCGTGAAGTGGGGAAGCGGTTGGGGCTGCCGGTCGTGAAGATCATCCGCTTGCGGATAGGTACATTGAAATTGGGCAGTCTAAAGCCTCGCCAATGGCGTCATTTGACTGAGGATGAGGTCAAGGAGTTAAGAGGCGAGAAAATTACGAAAGCAGAAGGCCGCAGGGAGCGGCCTCGTGATAACCGTCTTCATCCAACCGATAAACGAAAACGTGTTTCAGGCGGCAAGCCTCGCCCATTAAATCGCAGTCGTGGCGAGCAGCCTGCCACCAGAGAAAAGACCGGGGTTGAGCGTACGGATCGTCCGCGTACCAAACGCCGTTGAAATAGAAAAATCCACTGCTCGTTTCGGGCAGTGGATTTTTCTATGATCGTCTTGATTAGCTCTGTCTGATATCCCAGAATTTCTTTACATATTTCGAAAGTGCTTTTTGAACATTATCTTTTTTGATCCCCGCGATTTTGAAGGTGAGTATCTTTGTGCTGGGGTCGGTTCCTGAGAATTGGCCGAAGGAAATAAAGTTGCCGCCTTCTTCAGCGATGGCTTTTGTGATCTTGGCCAGCTGACCGGGGTGGTCTTCAATTTCCGCTGTGACTCTAATTGCCTTTGTGCGCGCGCCCATTAACTCAAGGAAGATCTTGAACAGGTCGGTCTCTGTGATCATGCCGACGACTTTGCCGGAACGAACCACAGGCATACCGCCAATTTTGGAATCAGCCATGATGCGGGCGGCTTCTTCGATTGGGGTGTCTATGTCAATGGTCTTGACCTTTTTGCTCATGACCTGTTTCACGGTCACTTTGCTGATCAGGTAATTCATTTCCCATACGCTCAAGCTGGTGACTGGGGATGGGGATGCGTTGAGCAGGTCGCGTTCCGAGACGATGCCAACCAATTTGTCATCTTTCATAACCGGCGCACGGCGGATGTGCTCTTTCTTGAACATGACCAGTACATCATGAACGGGTATTTCTGGAGACACCGCTATAACAGGATGGGACATTCTTTCACCGACGAACATTTTTACCTCCAATGGATTAACAGAACAGGAAAAGCCCTTGTTCGTGAAATTTGTTACAAGTCGATTATAAACGGACTTGAATAAAAGAAAGTCACGAAATTGGAGTGAATAAGGTCACTTTGCAAATTCTTTTATAACTCGTGCCATATGCTGTGCGTGTTTAAGATACAGGTCAAGGCGAATATTTTCATTGGGTGCGTGTGCTTTCGTATCGGGGTAGCCATGTCCCATCGTCGCAACGGGCAGTCCCAGGTCATGCACGAACGGGTAGTTGGGTCCAGATCCACCGATCATTGGGACGATCTCCATTGGCGATTCAAAAACCTCCTCAGCTGTTTCCACGACGATCTTGATGAATGGGTCATCCGGGTCGGTACGCGCGGCTGGCTCTCCGCCCAGGAAATTAATTTTCACATCATCAAAACCTTCATGATCAAGATGTTTGCGAAGTTTCGCGACGATGTCTTCCGGCATTTGGCCGGGGACGAGTCGGAAATCAACTTTGGCAGACGCAAACGCGGGTTGAACTGTCTTCGAACCCGGGCCTTGATATCCGCTTGTCAAACCGCAGATCGTGCAGGTCGGTGTGAAAACTTCTTCCATCTTGAGGTCCGTGCCGCCGGTCAAGCCTTTGATAAATTCCTTTGCGCCGTAGCGTTTTTTATATTCGTCTGCCACATCTGGAAGAGCATCCATAAGCTCGCGGTCACGGGCAGATGGAGGAACGATATTGTCGTAGAAGCCCGGGATGCGGATATGTTCGTCCGACCCTTTGAGGCTGTTCAGTGCCCAAATGAGACGCCACGCAGCGTTGGGCAGGATACTGCCACCCAACCCCGAATGCACATCTGTTCCAAGGGATTCGACACTCAACTCAACATAGCAAATTCCACGCAGACCAAGATATTGCATTGGGACTCCGCGATGATCCACACCGCCAAATTCCCAAATGCAGGCATCGGCTTTCAGCAAGCCCAGGTTTTCTTTGATGAAATCATGAAGATGAACACTGCTGGTTTCCTCCTCGCCTTCAATGATAAATTTGATGTTGCAAGGCAGGTCGCCGTCATTCTCTAAAATTGCATCGATCGCAAACAGGCGCGCAGTCAGATGGCTTTTATCGTCGCTGACTCCGCGGCCGTACAGTTTGTCTTCACGCAGACTTGGCTCAAAAGGAGGAGAGTCCCATAACTCCAGCGGTTCTGGCGGCTGGACATCATAGTGATTATAGATGAGCAGTGTCTTGTCGCTTTTGCCTTGTCTTTCTGCGAATACAACCGGCGCTCCGTCTGTATCCATGACTCGGGCCTTAAAGCCGCGCGCCATCAACATTTCTTTTACAAGTTGAGCGCATTCTTTTAATCCAATATTTTGCGCGCTAATACTTGGCTGGGCAACATAGCGTGAAAGTTCTGCGACGCTTTTATTAAAATTTTTATACAAATATGCGTCTATTTTTTTGAAATCATCCATGATGGTCTCCTTTTTAATTGGAAGTCATTGAAAGAAGTTTGCGATCCAGTCTATTGAATAAGCGCCGGCAAATGCAAATAGTCCCATTTTGATGATCTGTCCTATCCAACAGAAGAGCAGGAATTTCCAAACAGGAATTTTGGCCACGCCTGCTGCGATTCCCGCCAGATCAAAGAACGGGTTGGGAAATGCGGATAGCGTAAGAATTGCCCAGGCTCCATATTTTTGTACCCAGGGCGCTACGCGGTTGTATGCCCGCGTATTTTCCACCAGGGCTTGTCCGCTGAATCCCGCCAGGTAACCAGACAACTCGCCGATGGCGCCGCCTGTCCCTGCGGCGAGCGCGACCCAAAAAGGATTGAAAATATTTCCCATCGCGAACACCACTGCCACGCCAGGCGCGGGGATGATTACTGTTGCATTTGCCAGCAGCATCACGAGAAAGATGCCGGGATAACCGTAACCTGCAAAATCCTGCACATGATCGCGAATACTGAAAATATAGACAGTTATCCCAATGACCACAGTCAGCGCAAGCACCCTTAAAATAAAAACGCCAATCCCCGATTTTTTTTGTTCTTGAATTGACGTTCGTTCTTTATTTACGGCGTCCACCTGATTGCGTGACTTCGCATTCTGCCGATTAGCTTTCTTCGATGGTGACACTGATGATTTTCACTGCAGGCGCATTGATGTTGCCTGGGTCGCGCGCGGGAATGGCCATAAGTACATCCAGACCTTCCACAACCTGGCCAAAGACGGTGTGTTTTCCATTCAGGTGGGGAGTGGGGCCGTGCGTAATGAAGAATTGCGATCCATTTGTAGCTGGGCCGGCATTTGCCATGGATAGGATTCCGCGCTTGTCGTGTTTCAGGCTTGAATCGAATTCATCGCCGAATTTATACCCGGGTCCGCCTCTACCGGTGCCAGTTGGGTCGCCGCCTTGAACCATAAAATCATTAATGACACGGTGGAAGATAACGCCATCGTAATAGCCTTCGCGGGAAAGGAATACGAAATTATTGACCGTTATGGGTGTCTTGGCAGCGAATAATTCGATAACCATTGTGCCTTTGTCTGTTTCCATACTGGCTTTATAGGTTTTCTTTGGGTCGATCTGCATTTCGGGTGGTGTTGTCCATTGTTTTGCCATTCTATAATCTCCTTAATTGGGTTATTTAGATAAACATGTCATTTACTTTGATTGTAATAGCAATTCTATTCTGGCCACGACCATATCCAGCGCAGCTGCATTGAATCCGCCTTCCGGGATGATGATGTCTGCGTATCGTTTTGAAGGTTCGACGAACTCAAGGTGCATGGGCCTCACCGAGGCTTCGTATTGTTTGATAACTGATTCGGTTGAACGCCCGCGTTCTGTTATATCACGATGTAATCTGCGAATTAGACGCAAGTCTGCGTCTGTATCCACAAAGATTTTAATGTCAAATAATTTTCGCAGGTCTGGTTCGGTAAAGATCAAAATACCTTCAACCAAAATTACGCCGCGCGGTGCAACTGTGAAGGTTTCCGCAGTGCGACTGTCAGTGGCGAAATCATAGATCGGGACCTCAACAGCTTCCAGGTTTCGCAGGGATTTAACATGTTTTATTAAGAGTTCAGTTTCAAGTGAATTGGGATGATCGAAATTTATTTCCGAATGCATGGCGGAAGGAAATCCGCTCATATCCTTGTAGTACGAATCGTGCTGGAGGTATGCAATTCGATCAGCGCCAATGCGATTGAGAATTTCCCGTACAACAGTCGTTTTGCCGGAGCCGGACCCGCCTGCGATGCCGATCACCAGCGGACTATTATGATTCATAAGCGCGATTATAGTCCATGACCGGTATTTTTTGCTTTAATTTTATCCGTAACCGGCCAACCAAAATGAATCGCGATCTGTGAGTTTTTAGCCAAATAGAAATCAGGGCGAATGATCTCTCATTCGCCCTGATTTCTATTTGGTCGCAGCAATTTATTTGGTGCTGAATTTGAAGATTGCGTATAACGGGCAGAATGAAACTACGGCAGTGAGCAGGAATACCACGCCGAGAACTACCAGCACGATTCCAAGGGTTCCTGTGACGATTCCGCCAAAATACAGATAGGCAAACACTGCCGCAAGAACGACACGAACGACACGATCAATATTGGATAAATTGGTTTTCATTGAAAATCTCCTTTGGTCAATTGGTTTGATGACCACAGTATAGTGGATGGCTCAATTTCCGTCCGTGACAATGTCACACATATGAGCGGGATTTTAATAATTCAAAATCCAATATCTCGACTGTGCCCCGTCCGGAGCGGATACTTCCTTCGCTGACAAAATCTTCCATTAGTCGACTGATGACCTCGCGCGAACTACCCAATTCAGCTGCGATCTCTTGATGGGTGATATGCAATGGGTTTTTAGTTTGCGCCTGTTTTACCAGTAAGGAAGCAACACGTCGGTCCATGCGCTGGAAAGCCACTTCGTCCACAACCGCCATCATGGTCGAAAGCCTTTGAGATAATAGATCAAAGATGAACTCCCGCCACATATCATAGCGCTGAACCCAATCACGAAATGAACTTGCAGGGATCATTACAGCCTCTGCGTTCTGTTCAACTGTGGCTATGGCAGGAAATGTCTTTTGACTCAAAATGGCGTTGGCGGTCAAGATGCACGATGAGCCGTTCCCAAAACGATACAGGGTAATTTCACGACCTGTCTCGCCAATCTTGTAGACACGCACCACACCTGAGATCAACAGGGCGATCGCTTCGACACGGTCGCCTTCAAGGAATACATCGTGACCAGCGGGGACGTGAGCTAAAAAAGCCGTTTGTTGGAACTCACGTATAAACAAGGAGTCCGCCTGCTGGAGCATGGGCAGGGACAGTGAGATACGCTTTAATTGATTCGAGTCGATCATGTAGATGTACTAGTCGAACATAAACGCCAGTCCTACCGTGCCGGGACCGGTGTGTGTACCGACAACGGGGCTGAGTTCTGTCGAGAGCGTTTCCACAGGATTTAATTTCCTCGCGGCAGCATCCAGCAATATCTTTGCATCATCAGCGGCATTCGCATGCAGCGAGGCGATCCGAACATTTGACTTGCCCTTTGTTTTCTCTGCGACCAGCTCAAGGATTCGGTCGTGTGCCTTGCCTTTGGTTCGGATTCGTTCGATTCCTTCCACTTTTCCTTCTTTGAGTGCAAGGATCGGCTTTAGATTTAACGCTGCGCCGATGTACCTTTGCGCTCCGCCAATGCGCCCGCCGCGGTGCAGGAATTCCAGCGTATCCACAGCAAAAAGAACACCTGTCTTTTCGTGAGCTTTTTCGGTCAGTGCAGCGACTTCTTTTATACCGGCGCCAGCTTCCAGTGCGCGTGCAGCGGCGAGTACCTGAAATCCGAGTGCCATGGCCGTAGATTGACTATCTACCAGGGTCACTTTTTCTCCAGCGGTTCCCATTGACGCTTTCCCTTGAATGGCAGATTGCAGAGTCCCGGAGAGTTTGGATGAAATAAAAATTCCCAACACTTCAAATCCCTGATCCACCAGGGGCTGGAAAATGGACTGCATGCTGGCAGGAGAGACCTGCGAAGTGGATGGCATTACCTTCGATGTTTTTAAACGGCTAAAATATTCATCCGAGCGGATATCGATCCCGTCACGAAAAGTTTCGTTTCCCCAAATTAATATCTGCGGGGCGACCGTTATATTGTGCTTCCCGACATACTCTGTGGGGATATAAGCTGTGCTGTCTGTGACAACTGCAAATTTTGACATTACTTCCTCCGAACAATGGAATGTGATATTCGGGCAATTTTACCCTAGTGGGGGATTGCGCTTGGAGAAAAGCTGTTATTAAGGCTCATGGTATAATTCTTTTTGTTACCCTCACCTCGCATGAACCCTCACTTAGGAGCCTATTTTGGCCTTCAACCCTATTAACTGGCTGTTAGGCCTTTTTTCTCTGGATATCGCCATAGACCTTGGCACTGCGAACACTTTAGTTCACGTTCGCGGTAAGGGAATAGTTATTAATGAGCCATCCTGGGTCACTGTCGATAAGAAGTTGCGCCAGCCTGTTGCCATTGGTCTCGAAGCAAAAGAAATGGTCGGCCGCACACCAAGTAATGTTATGGTGGTGCGTCCTATTCGCGATGGCGTGATTGCCGAATTTGACGTGACGCAGGTCATGCTGGAATATTTTATTGGCAAGGTACATGAACAAAGTATGGTTCCATTACCGCGCCCGCGCGTGATCGTTGGGTTGCCCACAGGTGTGACGGAAGTCGAAAAGCGTGCTGTCTATGACGCAGTCATGGCCTCTGGCGCGCGTCAGGCCATGTTGATTGAGGAACCGATCGCGGCTGCGCTGGGAGCTGGTCTGCCCGTCGGAGAGATCCGTGGTTCGATGGTGGTTGATATAGGCGGTGGGACGACTGAAGTCGCGGTGTTGTCCATGAGCGGTGTCGTTGCCTCACGTTCCCTGCGTGTCGCTGGCGATGAAATGGATCAGGATATCGTGCAGTATCTTCGCAATAAATATAATCTGCTGATCGGTGAAGGCAATGCCGAGCAGATCAAATGGCAAATTGGTTCAGCTTATCCATTACAACCGGAAAAGACCATGGAGGTGCGTGGCCGTAATTTGGTGAGTGGCTTACCTGAAACAGTTGAAATTTCTTCAGTTGAAATTCGAGAATCCTTGAGCGCATCCGTTCAGGTGATTATTGACACTGTGCGCGATGCGCTGGATGAAATCCCGCCTGAGATTGTGGCAGACCTAATGGATATTGGTATATGTCTTGCTGGTGGTGGCGCTCTGCTTCAAGGGCTTGCCGAACGTCTGACTGATGAAATGAAGCTGCGCGTTTGGGTTGCGGAAGATCCGCTGACTTGTGTGGCGCGCGGCGCGGCAATGATCTTTGAAGATCTGGATTCCCTTGGACGTTATCTGGTCGGACTGGAACGCGGCAGTACGCGACATATAATTGGATAATTTCATATCTGGTAAATCCCATAAACGATCTGATGAGAAAAAATGCGCACATGAAATGTATTGTTTATTGATCAAGGTTTCCCGCATATCTTTCAGGTCTTGTAAATTATGAACTCCCGTTCTTTACAAACAACGATTATCTTCCTTGTGGTCGGTGGCATCCTAGCCCTGGCCTTGGGTGGTTTCTTTGGATCCGCCTCAAGACAATTTAATTCGGTGTTTATTGAAATTCAAACATGGATGTCCGCTCGTTTCCTTGGTGTTCAAGATTTTTTCACAGCGCCTCGTGATATTGTCTCATTGCGAACACGAAATGTTGAACTTGAGACTCAGGTTTCGCAATTGCAGGCGCAAGTGATCGAATTGCAACAGCGCGTGAATGAGACAGAAATTCTCGCCGCGCTTGTTGATTTTTCCCGGACCAATCCTGAAAGCACTTATAAAGCTGCGGCGGTTATTGGCCGTGACCCTTCTCCATTTTTACATTACATCATTATTAACCGCGGCTCGAACGATGAGATCCTACGCGGCATGCCTGTGGTCACAAACCAGGGATTGGTTGGGCGTATCGATGCTGTCATTGCAGATGCCGCCCGTGTCCAACTCATTACTGATCCAGGGTCCGCCATCAATAGTTCCCTCCAAAATGCAAAAACGACCGCCGTCACATTTGGGTCGGTAACTGGCGATATTTCTCTGGATATGATTTCGCAGAATGTAGTGGTTCAGGCGGGCGATTTGGTCTTGACCTCAGGATTGGGTGGCGGTTATCCTTCTGATATTCCCATCGGTCAGGTACTTACGATCCGCAGCCTTGAATTTGAACTGTTTCAGCAGGCGACCATCCAGCCAGCCGTTGACTTTACCCGCCTTGCGATCGTTCTTGTCATCACTAACTTCAGTCCTGTGGATATCGCTCCGCTTGAACCCCAAATCGTTCCATAATCATATTTGCCATGCGAAATCTTGTTGCGTTCCCGCTGCTCGCGCTGGCTGTTATCCTGCAATCCTCGGTTGTCAGCCAGGTTAAATTACTCTCCGGCTTTGCTGATTTGCCTTTGATCTTGATTGCGGCATGGGCATTGCAGGAACGGGTTAAATCCGCGTGGCATTGGGCTGTGCTTGCCTGCGCAATGTTAGGTATTGTTTCGAAAATGCCCTGGCCCGTTCTGTTGGTCGGTTACCTGGCCATCGTGATTGCGGCCCGGGCATTACAAAAACGGGTGTGGCAGGCCCCTTTATTGGCGATGTTCAGTATCACTTTTATTGGCACCTTGTTTATGAATTTATTGTCTTTCATTGCATTACAAATCCTCGGTACATCTCTACCATTTAGCGATGTTGTCGGGGTGGTTGTGTTGCCCAGCCTGCTGCTCAATATGCTTTTCTCGATTCCGGTTTATACTTTTATGCGCGATTTGGCGCGTTGGGTTTATCCTTTAGAGGAGATTGAATGAGTACTGGTTCGATACCACGACCAGCCCGTTTTGAAACATGGCGGATTGCAGCCATTTATATAGTCTTGGTGCTGGCATTTACTGGGCTGCTTATGCGGCTTGTCAATTTACAAGTCTTACAGGAATCCGACTGGACGGCTCAGGCGATCGATAATTACACCAATGAAGTGAACGTGCCGGCTCCGCGTGGAATTATATATGATCGCAATGGTTATATCCTTGCGCGCAATGTGGCTTCCTATAATATAGTGATCACCCCTGCCGATTTGCCTGATGATGAATCAGATATTCAGCGCATTTATCGACAATTATCCGACCTGATCGATGTCCCTGTTGGCGGGGTGGTGACAGACGCGTCACTGGAAGAAGCGAAACTTTTTGCTGCTTGTGTGCCTGGGCCAGGAATAGCCCAGCTTGTTGCTCTACAAGATACGCTCGCTCCATATAGCCCGGTAAAATTGAAGTGCAACGTTTCTGAAGATGTTGCCCGCGTTGTTGAGGAGAGGTCGATCGATTGGCCCGGTGTGTCTGTTGAGATCGATCCGATTCGTGACTACCCGACAGGTTCGTTGACAGCCAGTCTTGTGGGATTTCTGGGTCCGATTCCGGCGCTATTTGAAAAGGAATATCGAGATAAAGGGTTTATTCCCAACCGCGACAAGATCGGATATGCTGGCGTCGAGGATTCTTTGCAGGATATTCTGGCTGGCAGGAATGGCTTACGTGTTGTCGAGATTGATGTGGCCGGGCAGGAACTTCGTAATCTTGAACCGCCCAGGCCTACAGTGCCAGGGCAAAATGTGTATCTCACCATCGATACAAGATTACAGGCAGTGGCTGAAGCGTCCTTGGTTCAGGAGATTAACTTTTGGAATACCTATTTTGGAACAGTGCGTATCTCCAGCGGTGTGGTGATCGCGATGAATCCGAAAACTGGTGAAATTCTTGCGATGGTCTCCTATCCGTCTTATGAGAATAATCGTTTCGCGCGTTTGATCCCTGCTTATTATTACGAACAATTAAGTCAGGATGCGCGCAATCCTTTATTGAATAATGCGATCGCTGCTGAGTTTCCGCCAGGGTCAGTGTTCAAATTATCCACAGCTACTGGCGCTTATAATGAAAATGTCGTTGAGTTGGATACGGTCATTCAAGCACCGGGACAATTGCTCCTGTGTGAAAAATTCAATCCGAATGATACCTGTACTGACAGCAACACACGACCCTTCGTGGATTGGATCTTTGAACAAAACCCCGACGGTTTTGGGCAGATTGATTTTCAACATTGCATCGCGTATTCCAGTAATGTTTGTTTCTATAAGCTGGGCGGCGGCTTCGAAGACGAGATCAAGCAGGGGCTGGGCATTGAACGCCTCCAGCAATACGCCCGGGCGCTCGGGTATGATCAAAGGTCAGGTATCCAGTTAAAAGGCGAAGCAGATGGATTAATTCCTGACCCGCAATGGAAACGTATTAATACCGGTGAGAACTGGTCAACCGGTGACACATACATCGCGAGCGTGGGGCAGGGATATGTGCTCGCGACCCCGTTGCAGATATTGATGTCCGGTGCGACGATTGCAAATCGCGGTAAATTGATGCAGCCAACGATCGTGCGCGAAGTGACCGATGGCGAGGGGAATCCAGTTGAAATGTGGTTCAATCCTGACCCGCAACAATTTACGGTTTCTCCGGAACAGACTCCAGGCAGTTATCAGATATCACCTTTCACACCAAATTTGAAATGGGATATTACGGTTACTCCGAAGATCGCAAATTACTCTTGTGACGGTAGTGTTTGCAGTCTGGATGAAAGTAAATTAAAGATCGTGGATCCTGAGACGGTTGAAGCCGTGCGTGGTGGTACTCGTCTTTCGATCACGGATTCACGTGGAACACTTAATGAGTTGTTCTCAAGTTTCCCCATTGCTGTGGCAGGCAAGACCGGTACCGCGGAATATTGTGATGATGTTGCCCGCAAGGCGAACCGTTGTAATTTCGGTGCTTGGCCAACCCATTCATGGACTTTGGCATATGCACCGTATGAGGACCCTGAGATTATCGTGGTTGCTTTTGCATACAATGGCGGCGAGGGTGCAAGCGTGGCAGGTCCGATCGTTGAGAGGGTCATTAAGGCGTACTTTGAATTGAAATCCATTGATATTTCGAAAGAAAATCCATCTGATGGGCAGTAGTCTTGAATTATTGAATCGGGATTTTATAACAATACCGCCATTTCACATACGGCGTCAGGTATAATTTGTGCAAAAATAATTATGGAGCAAACAACCTCGCTCGTTCAGATCAAAGGCATACGCGATGGACTTCTCGCATCATTTTTGGATGCGTCTTGGGAAGACCAATGTGCCGCTTTGCTTGCGCAAATTGATGAGCGGTCCGCCTTCTTTCAAGGTGCGCGCCTCGCGATGGATGTTGGTTCGCAAGTGCTGAAAGTGAATGATCTGGTTGATTTGCGTGATCGACTTTCGGAGCGTAATGTCGTTTTATGGGCTGTCGTGAGCGAATCACCGACCACTGAGAAGACTTCTCAATTACTTGGCCTGGCGACCCGCATCTCGAAACCTCGACCGGAAGAACAGAGACAATTTACGAACACTATCACCGATGAAACCGCCTTGTTTATCAACAAGACACTTCGTTCCGGAACACGGGTTGAATATCCGGGTAATGTGGTGGTGATGGGCGATATTAACCCAGGCGCCGAGATCGTTGCGGAAGGAAATGTCATCGTTTGGGGACGTGTGCGGGCATGATTCATGCTGGATCAAAAGGAAATCGGTCGGCATTTATTTGTGCGCTTGATCTTTCTGCAAATCAACTTCGCATTGCCAATGAAATTTCGGCGACGCTTAAACCCCAAAAAGACCCGAAGCCCGAAGTAGCCAGTATTAATAGTGAAGGCCGTTTACAAGCAGAACGCTGGCACACTGGTTAATCCATTTATAGGAATAGAATATGACAGCTCAAGTAATTACAGTTACATCCGGAAAAGGCGGCGTGGGCAAGACCACCGCTGTTGCCAATCTTGCCACCGCCCTTGCCGCTGATGGTATGAAAGTTGTCTGTATTGATGGCGATATTGGTTTACGAAATCTGGACGTCATTCTGGGACTTGAAAATCGAATTGTGTACGACATCGTGGACGTGATCGAAGGACGTTGTAAATTAAAGCAGGCGATGATTCGCGATAAGCATTATCCCGAGTTGTATTTGATTCCCGCTGCGCAGACGCGCGACAAGAGCGCGGTTTCACCAACAGACATGGTGCGCATCTGCAAGGAACTACGCCCGATTGCTGATTTTGTTCTGATAGACTCGCCTGCCGGTATTGAGCGCGGTTTTCGAAATTCCATCGCTGCGGCAGACCGTGTCTTGATCGTGACCAACCCCGAGGTCAGCGCGGTGCGGGATGCGGATCGTGTGGTGGGTATTCTCGAAGCCGAGGAAAAAGGCAGCCCGGCCCTGATCCTTAATCGGCTAAACCCGGCATTGGTTAGAAATAATGACATGCTCTCTGCGGATGATGTTCTCGATTTGCTTGGGATTCAATTGATTGGAATTGTGCCCGAGGATGAGGCTGTTATCATTGGCTCCAATCGCGGGGCGCCAGTTGTGACAGAACCAAAAAGTCGGGCTGGGCAGGCTTTCAGAAATATTGCGAAGCGTATTCAAGGTCAGGACGTGCCTTTCATGGATCTGGAGCAAAAAAACGCTTTATGGTCGGCGTTACAGCGATTTACTGGGAGGAAATAATGTTTAATTTTTTTAAGAAAAAGCGAAGCGCTGAAAGCGCAAAAGACCGCTTGCAGCTTGTCTTGGTGCATGACCGGACTGACTTGACCCCCGCTCAGCTTGATGCCTTGAAAAATGATTTGCTTAAGGCGATCTCGAATTATATTGACATCGACCCGGATGCGGTCCAAATTGGACTGGAACGAGATGGCCGTTCTCAACGGCTGGTTGCGGATATTCCTTTGCGAGGCGTATCCCGTCATCGCACTGGTTGATCTTATTTACATTTGGAGACACGGATCAACCTCTGAGATGATTTCTGGTTGCATCCGTGTTTTTATTTTATGACTCGTGGACTTTCCTGGCGTAATTTTGATTTTATTTTATTGGGCGCAGTAGTGCTTGCGTCTTCTTTTGGCACAGCGATGATCCGCTCCGCTGTCGCGGGAAATGAGGTTTTACAGCCGCTCATTACGCGTCAGGTTTATTTTGCCTTGCTGGGTGTTGTGCTTATATTTTTGGTTGCTTCAGTGGATTATCGTTACTGGCTGGCTTTGTATCGCCCTATCTATTTGGGAATTATGATCTTCCTGGTGACGTTGACCGGGTTTGGCCAATCTGCATTTGGTGCACAGCGCTGGTTTCAAGTGGGTGTTCTTTTTCTTCAACCGACTGAATTTGCCAAGATCGTTGCGATCATTATTTTGGCGCGCTATTTTGAAGTTGTTCAATATCAGCCTCGCGATCTAAAATGGGTTTTTGGCGCAGTTCTCTGGGCGTCTGGAATCATCCTCATGATTCTTCTACAACCCAATTTGAGTAACGTGTTACTGCTATCTGTTATTCTTGCGGTGATGTTGTGGATTAATGGAGTGCAGGTTAAGCATGTGCTCTCTGCGGTTGCGATCGGCGCTATTGCCATGGCAAGTTTGGTGGCGCTCTCGGTGCTTGGTGTGCGGGTTCCATTTTTGCAGGCGTATCAGCAGGAACGCATTGTGAATTTTGTTGTGCCAGACCCAAATGACACCTACGGCAATCGCTATAACGTAAGACAGGCATTGATCGCTGTTGGCGCGGGCGGTGTGTTTGGTCAGGGGTATGGGCATGGGACTCAGACTCAGCTGCGTTTTCTTAAAGTCCGTCATACTGATTTCATTTTTGCTGCCAGTGCCGAAGAATTTGGTATGATCAGGGGCGCGCTGATCATTATTACATTGGGATTATTGTTTGGCGTTGTGTTCGCGCGGCGCAAAAAGCCCGCGATGTAGCTGGCTCGATGATTGCCATGGGAGTTGCGACGCTGATCTTTTTTCAGGCTGCCGTAAATATTGGTATGAATCTGAATGTACTTCCTGTTTCGGGTTTGCCGCTTCCATTTATCAGTTATGGCGGCAGTGGCCTGACCGCGCTTATGATTGGGATTGGACTTGTTGAAAGCGTTGTAATGCGCCATTCCCAAACCGAATTTTAAATTAAGGAGTATTTTCTTTTGTCTACCAAACCCGTTCGTACTCGTTTTGCGCCTTCTCCCACCGGGCGTATGCATATCGGCAACGCCCGTTCAGCACTCTATCCCTTCCTGCTTGCGCGCCGTTTAGGTGGTACGTTCATCCTTCGAATTGAAGATACCGACCAGAAACGGTATGAGCCTGGCGCAGAACAAGAATTGATTGACGGATTGCACTGGCTTGGCCTGAATTATGATGAGGGTCCCGATATCGGCGGGGCGCATGGGCCATATCGCCAGACCGAACGACGCGCCAGCTATCACGAACATGCCTGGAAATTGGTGGAACAGGATAAGGCCTTTCCTTGTTTTTGCACTTCCGAACGACTGGCAAATGTGCGTCAAGAGCAATTGAAGAGCAAACAGAATCCGCGTTACGACGGTTTGTGCCGCGCACTTACTCCCGAAGAAGCACGGCAGCGCGTGGACGGGGGTGAGAAATATGTGATCCGTTTCAAGATGCCAAAAGAAGGCTCGATCACTACCACCGACCTTCTGCGTGGTTCAATCACAACGGAAAACTCTGCGCTTGATGATACCGTCCTCTTAAAGTCCGATGGCTTGCCTACATATCACCTCGCTGCAATGGTGGACGACCACGAGATGGAGATCACTCATGTCATTCGCGGTTCTGAGTGGCTTCCGTCCATGCCGTTGCACATCCATGTCATCCGTGCCTTTGGCTGGGACGAGCCTGTTTTCGCCCATCTATCCGTTTTCCTCAAACCCAGCGGCAAAGGCAAAATGAGCAAGCGCGACCGTGCCGACGCCATGAAAGATGGATATTCCATTTTTCTTGGGGATATGAAAGAACTCGGATACACTCCCGAAGGCGTGCTCAACTGGATCGCGTTGATGGGTTGGGGTGTTGCCGAAGACGACGTGATGACCCTCGACCAGATGATCACGCGTTTCGGAATTGACCATTTAACTCCTTCACCCGCGGCGATCAATTTTCAGAAACTGGATCATTTCAATGCGACGCATATCCGCCTCCTTACAACCGAGGATCTGGCCGGGCGCATCAAGCCTTATTTCACCCGTGAGGGATTGAACGTTAATGATGAGGTTTTGCTAAAAATTGTCCCGTTGTTGCGCGAGAGACTTGTCACATTGGATGATTGCCTTTCATTTGGAAGTTTCTTTTTTAAAGATGATGTGACGCCTGCTCCCGAAGATTTGATCGCGAAAGGATTGGACGCGAGTCAGTCAGCAGAGATCGCTCAAAAGGCGTATGATATTCTCGCGGCACAGCCAGATATCAGTCACGAAAGATGCGAGCCGCCATTGCGGGCTTATGTTGAGGAAAGTGGATTGAATGCGAATCAAGTTTTTGGTCTCTTGCGGGTAGCCACGACGGGGCAAAAGGTCAGTCCACCGCTCTTTGAGTCGATGGAGATCATTGGCAGAGAAAAATGTCTTGCGCGGATAAAAAATTCGGTCGAGATTTTGAAGAAAATTTAAGATTATAAAATCAAAAATCCCCTCGTGCAATAATCACGAGGGGATTTTTGATTCGATGGGCTGACTTTATGTGTTTCCGGTCGTGATCTTCTGCAGAGTTGAGTCGGCAGTGTAGCCGGCAAGGAATGCCGATTGCCAGGTGTTTAACGTTTCTCCCAAAAAGGCGACAAGAATGAGGGCGACGATCAGGGAGAACAAAGCTGTGATTAGGTATGGCTTTGCATATGCCCAAAAATCTGCGGGAGCACTTCGCATATTCAGGGGTTTGGGAAGCATAGGGCGGATTAAAGGCAGGATGACACTTACCGCGACGCCCGCGGCAACGGACAAATAGATGAACATGGTTTATCTCCTTTTCTAATAATTGGATCGTTAATATTATTCTACAAGAAAACTGTCAAAATTACTTAAACAAGACCTGAATTAGTTACGTGAACGGTAGTCAATGGAATAAGCTGAGATAGCTAATCCGGAGATGGATATGTTTACCTCGCTTGTCTTGAACTCCAAGTCTGTTGAGATGGTATCAATGGCGTCTTTTGTGACAAGGATCTCTCCTTTGGCGGCAACATCTTCGCCTAATTTGCATGCCCGATTGACGGCGTCGCCAAAACAATCTTCGTTGCCGACGATCAGAATCCTGCCGTGGTCAATTCCACATGAGATGTGAACGTCAAGATCATCGGACGTCAACAGGTTGGAGGCCTCGAATGCCAATTGCAATGTGATTGCCGCGTGAATCGCAGAAAGTGTGTCGGGAAAAACTGCGAAGCAATTATCCGCTTCATATTTGATCAGGCTGCCGCCATATGTTTTTATGATCGGTTCGGATATCAACTGCATGCGGGAAACCATGGACAGGTAATGGATGATTCCGTATTTACGGGTGAGCAATGAAAACCCGGACATATCCAGAACAAAGACCACCCGTTCTGCGCCGAACTCCTCCCACAGGTGTTCTTCAAGTGTTTGTCTGCCTGAGGCTGTTGTTTCGCGGGCGAACTGAAGGATCAAATCTTGAAAGTGTTTATATTTTTCTTCGCTCATAAGTTCATCCTTGTCAGTTTGAGCATAACCCAAAACACCAGGTTTGTGCAATGGGGGAAATTGCTCAGCCAAGACTCCACGGCACAAGACCGAGCACAACGTCGGTCAGGTCATTGGCTGCGGTGGGGCTTGGGTTCCCATTCCCAAGCGCTTGAATGAACATATTCTTCTCCCAGTCTTCCTCTGAGCATTCTTGTGCGAGGCAGATGATCGCCGGAGTGACTTCGTGATCCAGAATCTCATCGAGAAGCTGGCGAACAAGAGATGGTAAGGTTCCGTACCAGTCATTAAATCGCGGATTGTCTGTTATGGCAACCCTCGCTTCGAACAAAATATTTTCCCAGTCAGGTTCAATGCTCATTTTATTTTCCTGTTGTATTAAGCGGGCTGCGTTAAGATGATAACGCAGCCCGCTTTTATTAAATATCGCCCGGCTCATCCGCCATTCTTACAATCCTTGGCGTGAACTTGCCGAGTACATCCACAAGCTCGGTCTGAGCTTTGATGACGGCTTCGATCGGCTTGTATGCTTGCGGTGATTCGTCCATGCCGCCGCCGAGCAGGGTGACGTTATTCGTCTTGAGATACTCTTCCCGCGCCGACCTGCTGATCGAGTTCAACGCGTTTCTCCGACTCATTAGCCTGCCTGCTCCGTGTGAAGCGGACTCAAGCGAAGATGCGATTCCCTTGCCGCGCACGAGATAGCCCGCATCGCCCATCGAGCCGGGGATGATTCCAAGCACACCAACACCGGCAGGCGTCGCGCCCTTGCGGTGCACAATGACCGTTCTGCCGTCCACCATTTTTTCCTTCCATGCGAAGTTGTGGTGATTCTCAACCACGCCAACTTCCTTGAGGCCAACTGCGGCGGCAACCCGTTGGTGAATGATGTAGTGATTGGCCGAAGCGAATCTGCCCGCGAGTTCCATCGAAAGCCAATATTCCTGACCTTCTTCTGAATCCAAAGATAACCATGCCAAATACTTCACGCTGGCATCGAGATCAGGGTGCTTCTCTCTTGCCAACTTACTATAGCGGTCTGCGATCTTTGCGCCGACGCCTCTTGAGCCGCTGTGTGAAAGCAGTGCAAGATAAACGCCGGGTTCAAGCCCAAACATCGGCTCGGTCAAGTGGAACGATCCCCATTCAGCAAAGTGATTGCCCGTGCCGCTTGTGCCAAGTTGATTCATGGCGGTGTCCTTCAACATCTTAAGTTGAGGAGTGGCATACCATGAGTCATCGTCCAAGACCTCGTGCTGTGCCTTCTTACTTCCTGTCCATTTTGCGCCCATTCCAAATGCGGTTTCGTTCCATAAGGAATTTTCGAAAACACTTTTCTTTTGTCCAAGTAAATGCGGTGAGACATCATACAAAGAGAGTCTCATGCGGCAGGCAATGTCCACTCCAACCGCGTAAGGGATGACCACATTATCAGTCGCGAGTACGCCACCAATCGGAAGCCCGTAGCCGACGTGGGCATCAGGCATCAACGCGCCCGCCACTGTAACAGGCAGGCGCATGGCACTGTCCATTTGTTTGACGGCTTCATCGTCAATATGCTCCCGCCCCCAAATTGGGAAGGGGATTGGGCTTTCAAGCAGTGTGTCTATTGAAGGCTCATCCTTCTTGTTAAGCCGAATACACTCGCGTGCGAGGCCTGCCATGAGGGGATCGGCGAGAAAAGGACTGGGCTCCTGCCGAACTGCATCGAGCTGGTTGAGGATCGCGTCGCGTTCCACGTCTTGGGCTGCCAGCTGCGCCGAGATGGTCTTTGCGATCCCGATAATTTTTCCGTCGGGCCAGTTGTTTAACTTTAGAATCTTGCCAGTGATAATGTCCATGATGTATTTTCCTTGAGTAGGGGCGAAGCATGCTTCGCCCCTACGATATTCCATTTTCTTCCAATTTCCACAGCTCGCGCATTTCTGAGCTGATTTCGAGTAATTGATCCAGCGTGCCTTCAGATTCGACTTTGCCGTCTTTCAGCACAATGATATGGTCTGCGCGTCGTAACAGCGGACGGCGGTGGGAGACAACAAGACAAGTCAAATTCTGTTTCTCGAAGATGCGTTCCCAGAGCTGCTGTTCGGTTTCGACATCCAGTGCGCTGGAGAGATCGTCAAAGACGATGAGTTCAGGTTCACGGATGAACATGCGCGCGGCCGCAGCTCGCTGCGCTTGTCCACCCGAAAGTTTCACACCGCGTGCGCCGACCAGAGTTTCGAGATTGTCGTCCATCTGCTCCAGGTCACGATCCATGACGGCTAGTTTTGTTGCCATGTAAATTTCATCATCGCTTTTGTTCAGGCCGAGCAATATGTTGTTACGCAGGGTATTGCTGAACAGTCGCGGAACTTGTGCGGTGTATGCGCAGCGCGGCGGGATGAGAAAATCTCCGGGGGATGTAAGTATGTTTTCATTCCAGCGTATCTCTCCTGATTCAAGCGGAAGCAATCCGAGCAGGGCACGCAGCAATGTTGTCTTGCCAGAGCCTATGCGGCCTGTGACCACTGTCAGCGTGTTGCGTTTTATTTTGAGCGATATGTCATTGATGCCGTTCGATGATCCAGTGTAGTGAAATGTTAGATGGTCAGCGACCAGTTCATTCAGTCGGTCTGATGCGCTCTTTGGCGGGTAGATCACTTCGGGCAGTGGACCTTCCAAATTAATGAGGCTATGCTCGACCAAGGCATCCAGCGGTGCATTTTCCATGAGGTGATACATGCGCTGGACGGAGACGTTGAGTTGTTTGTAACGCGCCCATAACATACCGCCAAAAGTAGTGAGATCACCCATGCTTTGAAGCAGATAAACGAAGAGCGAAAAATCGCCGAGAGTGAAATTGCCCGTGCGCATGGACTGGCCAACGAGGACGAGAATGACACCCGTGCCAAGCGTGGACATGTTGCGATAGATCGAACCGAGCACTTCGTCGAAAAGTTTTTCGCGGATGGTCAGGATGCGGCGCTCATCGTTGAGCTTGTGAAAATAGCCGATGACATTCTTTTCGGCAGTTGCAACTTTGACAGCCTGTACCGCGCCGAAGAATTCGCCGATGAAACCAGTCACTTTGCCGCCAGCCTGACGCGATGTGCGGCGATAATGTTCGATGCGGCTCGTTGCGACATTGGCGATGACGCCGACGATCACAAGCGGAATGAGCGCCATGACCGTGACCGATGGACTGATCTGTGTCATGAGGATAATGGCGACAGCGATGATGACAAGCCCAACCATGACATCGTTGATCAAAATAACGAACAAAGGGATTTCATCCACATCCTTTTTAAAACGGCTGACGGCTTCGCCCGCTGAATCGGGAAGTTGTGACGCGCCGGGCCGCTTCAAGATATAGCGTAAAAGATTCTGCGCAGCAGGGTGTTCATGTCGGCGAAGATGGGCACATCGGCATAATAAAAGCCATAGCTTGCGATGACGCGCCCGATCCATGTGGCGGCTAAAAATGCGACGATGGCCCAGATGCCAAAGGTTAATTGCGCTTCGCCCGTGACCATGTCGAAGAAGGCTTTGATGATGAGCGCAGGGGCGACCTGCCAACAGAAGCGAATGAGTGACACACTGACTAGATCAATAAACCAAAGCCAGGGTCGAAAACGCAGCATTTCCCAAATGACTTTCCATGCGGGGAGCGCGGGTATTTTTTGTGTGAAGGTTGTTTCCATAATAATTTCTCCATGGTGGACGGGGCGGATGTTGAACGGGCCTACCGTCCACGGTTGATGGTCATATTACGCCAATACTTCTTCCATGCCAGTTTGCAGCAGTTGATAAAAACGCGAGGTCGGGTCTGCGGCTAATTGTTTACGCTCGCCGTATTCGCTTGCTTTACCGTTATCCAAGATCATGATCTCGTCGGCGCGATGGATCGTGTCCAGTCGATGCGCGATGATGATGGCGGTTCGGTTTTGCAGCAACTTGTCGATCGCTCGCTCGAGTTTTTGTTCTGTTGCGGGATCGAGACGCGACGAAGCTTCGTCGAGAATCACCAGTCCTGGATTTCGCAGGAAGACTCGCGTGAACGCAAGCAACTGCGCTTCACCTGCGGACAGGGATCTTGATCCTGTGTCGAGTTCAGTGTCCAAGCCTTTGGGCTGATTCCGCAGCCAATCGCCGAGTTCCAATTCTTCGAGAGTCGTGACGATTATTTCATCAGGTATCGAACGGTCAAAGAAGGTCAGGTTATCGCGGATGCTGGCGCGGAAGAGTTGCACATCCTGAGTGACGATGGCAATGTTACGCCGTAATGTTTCGAGGTGCGCTTCACGCAAATCTGAGTCGTTGACTTTGATCCTGCCAGCGTTGACATCGTAAAGGCGGAAGATCAATCGTCCAAGTGTGGTTTTGCCGCTGCCTGTGCGGCCGAGCAGCCCAAGGATGGAACCAGGTTTCAGGTCAAAGGAAAGTTCGCTGAGAACTAGAGTCCCTCCGTTGTAGGAGAAAGATACACCCTCAAACTCAGAGAAAGCGGTTTGGAAGGGATTTCAACGCCCACACCATTGACCACTTCCGCTTTGAAATTGCGGAACTCGGTCAGGCGCTCAACACACGCGCCGATGGTTTGGAAACTTTCGATCTCATGAGTCATTGCCCAGAAAGGTTCTTCAAGCAGATTGATGTAATGTACAAATAAATAAACTGTGCCGATGGTGACCAAGCCTGCGGAGAAAAGCCAGTATCCGCTGGTGATGGCGAGCAGGCTGCCGAGGGTGAGCGCAAAGCCCATTGCGTTTTCGATGATCCAGCGTTTGAAGTGCGCCTTGCGGTTATGCCCAAGGATCGTACTTTGGTGGCGGAACAACTCGCGAATGGAAAAATCCACTGCGCCGCTGGAGCGGATATCTTCTGTGCCGGCCAAGGTTGCTCTTCGACGAAACCGTATAAGTGCGCTTCTGCTTCTGGCGGGCTTTCTGGTGCGGAACTGCAATATCCTTGAGACGACCAAGAATGGTGATGGTTAGGAATGAGTAAACAGTAAAAGCCAGACCCGCTCGCCAATCTTCAATGAATAAGGCGATCAAAATTCCTATGAGGAGCAGTCCATTCGCGATCAGGTTCAATGCGAACTGCGAGAAGAAGGTCGCCAGCTCAGTCACGTCTCCGTCAATGCGCTCGATCAGTTCACCGGGCGTATGGTCATTGTGAAATTTCATATCTAGGTTCAAGGCATGTTCTGCCAATTCTGCGCGGAGGTCATTGGTGGCTGTCCATGCGACATTTTCGCCGAGGTAGGTCACGCTCACTGCAACTGCTTGTTGAATCAATGCGATGCCGATAAAAGCGATCGCTGTCCATGTGAGTGTTTGCAAAGCTACGCCAGCCAACGCGGAGTCAATAAATTCCCGCATGATCTGAGGCGCATAGATGCGCAGACCGATACTACCGAACATCAAGATAGCCAGCAGGATGAACCGTCCCTTTTGCGGGCGGATGTGGTCGGAGAGTAAGTTCCAATAAGATTTGAATGATATGTTTCATGATGTTTTCGGTAATGTAAGGCGACCCGCCAATGTTGGTCAAGCGACTTGGTCATTTCCTGACGGGTCGCCCTGCGTGTCTACAAATAAAAGCCACGGTGCAGAAGTGCACCGTGGCTAAGGCACAAGAAGGTGAACCTTTAACGGTCTACAGGCGCACTTCGAGATGGATGCAGTTTGGATTACGTTTAGCTATGATGATATGTTTCTGCATTTTGAAGCGCGCTCCTTTCGTTAGATTTTAATTACGCTGTCAGTTTACATTAGAGCAGGATGAGTGTCAGGCTATTTCCTTTTTTTCTCGATCTTCGACCATGCATCCTTGAGATTCACTGTCAGATTGAAAACTGGTTTCTCGATGTCGAGAGTCGGCGTCGACGCAGAAATATCCCGGCGTTCAAACTGGATAACGCTCTCTAAATCAAGGAGGAGACGGTTCCACATATCCAGTGGATATGATCAGCGAATTCGGGTTGATGCGCAAGGAACCTTCATCGCCTTCCTCGGATCTTCCTTGTAAAGAGGCGGTCATAGAAGCCGAATCTCTCCGCTTCTTTGGCGTCTTGCGCTGAAACCCAATGGATCGTTGATTTGACTTTGCGCCCATCGGCTGAGTCACCGCCGCGTGTGTGGGGTCGTATGTGGCATGGACTTCGGTCACTTCGCCCTTGTCATCTTTGACAACGTGCGTGCATTGATGAAGTACGCATAGCGCAGTCTCACTTCATTGCTGCGGGAACAGACGATATACTTCGGGAGTCTCGCAGAAATCATCCTGCTCGATGTAAAGCACCTTCGAGAACGGAACTTTACGCGTGCCAGCATTCGGGTCTTCTGGATTATTGACCGCGTCCATCTCTTCGGTTTGGCCATCGGGATAATTATCGATCACCACTTTCAGGTTTGATGACGGCCATACGGCGTAGGATGTTTTATTCAAATCTTCACGTACGCATGCTTCAACAGGACACATCGCTGACGCTGTAATTTTTTGCCACGCCAACGCGAATAAA